>CAZVKW010000114.1:0-2674 GCA_964627945.1 uncultured Lentimicrobiaceae bacterium | reverse complement strand
GCTGACAGCCTTTTCCTTCTGCCGGGAACGATCAATACAACAGCAGATGAGTATGCGAATTCGGTTCGCTATGACAACCGCCGACTGATGTTTACACGGCGTTATGCCAGCGAAAATGATTCAAGTTATGAGGTGCTCAACGAGAGTTTCTTCTATTCTGATCTCAGCGAAGAAGGCTGGGGAGAATCAGAGAAATTGTTTTCCGGTCGTGATTTTGAAAATGAGGTTGGCGCAATGTCCTTTTCAGCCGATGGTGAAAGCGTTTATTTTGCTTCCTGTGGAATGGCAAAGGGAGTTGGAAGCTGCGATCTGTATGTGTCACATTTACGAAAAGGAGTTTGGTCGGAGCCTAAAAATCTTGGTCTGCATGTGAATTCCATTTCCTGGGATTCGCAGCCCTGTATTTCGGCTGACGGTTCTGAATTGTTTTTTGTGAGTCGCAGGAAAAACGGAATTGGTGAATCTGATATCTGGAAATGTTTCAGACTTCCTGACGGAAGTTGGAGCGATGCTGTGAATCTGGGTGATAAGATCAATTCATCCGGCAGCGAAATGGCACCTTATCTGCATGCCGATGGGAAAAGCTTGTATTTTTCCTCTACCGGACATCCCGGAATGGGAGGAGCGGATCTGTTTATCAGCCGACTGGATGAATCAGGACGTTGGTCGGTTCCTGAAAATCTTGCTTATCCGATCAATACCCTTGATTATGAACTCAATATCCTCTTTAACAGCAAAGGAGATGAAGCTTTTATTACTTCAAGCCGGAAAACAGGCAATGGAGGATTTGATATTTATTCGGTGAAAGCTGATCCGGTTCACCGTCCGGCGGCTGTCGCTTATTTGCGTCTGAAAGTGACCGATGCAGGCTCACAGAAACCTTTGGAAGCGCTTTGCACGATTACCAATCTGCAAGCCTCGGAAGATAAGATGACCGGAACATCGAATGCTGAAGACGGTACTTTTCTGGGATTATTACCCGCTGGATCATCCTATTCATTGCTGGTGAGTTGTGAAGGTTATTGCTTGTATACGGCTCATTTTGAGCTCGTAAGCGGAACAGAGACGGAGCCGTTCCATCTTGAGGCAAGTCTTCAACCAATTGAGAAAGGCAGTACGCTGGTGCTTCGGAATGTGTTTTTTGAAGTTGATCAGGCGGTTTTACTTCCGGAATCTTTTCCTGAACTGGACCAATTGGCGATTTTCATGAAGGATAACCCGAAGCTGGTAATCGAACTGGGGGGGCATACTGACAATTCAGGAAGTGACGAACACAATTTGATTCTGTCACTCCAGCGTGCAGAAGTGGTTTGCAAATATCTGATCGCAAAAGGAATAGAACAAAATCGCCTGATCCCGAAGGGATATGGATCAACGAATCCGGTGGCAGAAAACGCAGAGGAAGAAGGACGAAAACAAAACCGCCGAACAGAAATGAAAATACTTAATAACTGATGACTGATACACCTATTTTATTTCGATGGGCCATTGCGGAGGATTTTGAAGAAGTTGCAGCAATGATCAAACAATTGTATGCAGCCGACGCCTGCACCATGGGAGAAATTCCTGATAATCATATGGCATCAACTTTCGAAGCATTTTTGAATGATTCGAAACTGCTTGATATCTATGTGTTTGAGCTGGGAGGAGCCATCGTGGGTTATGCAACAGTGACCTGGTTCTGGAGCAATGAGTTTGGTGGTAAAGCGCTCGTACTGGATGAACTCTTTGTGAAATCAGGATTCCGCTCCACCGGGATCGGGAAAACTTTCATCGCCTTTATGCGGGATTATTATCAGGATGCTGCTGTATTTATACTGGAAGTAGCTCCCTCCAATGAGAAAGCAAGAAAACTCTATGAAATGCTGGGATTCAGGGATTTGAAAACGAGGCATATGTTTCTGACAAAATAATGCAAATCATAAGTGATTCTTTGTCAAGTAGTTCTTAAAATGTTACAAAAACTCTATGAAATGCTGGGATTCAGGGATTTGAAAACGAGGCATATGTTTCTTAAAAATTAAAGAACGCAGTTTTGTTTCTTTGTAAATTAGTTCCGGAATAATTCTAAAACGAATTTTATAATGCGACTGGTTTTTGCCTTTTTCTGGATGTTTTTTTTAGTATTACCTGCATTTTCGCAGGATACCATTGTTCAGAAAAATGGAAAAATGCATTTGTGCACAATCGAATCACAGGATAGCACGATGATTTTCTTTTCATATAGAAAAGATGGAGTACAAATTCATACCCATATCCTGATTTCTGATATTCAATCAGTTAAGGACCATGATTTAGTGGATAAAAAAATAAGTTCCGGCACTGTCAGTAAGGGGAAATTCACGGGTATACAGCTAAATGGTGGATTTTGTAGTGCGCTGGGAGCATTTAAATCTATGGACAGAAGGCAGCAATATTCTGGAATGGCATCGAACGGTTATCATCTAAATGTCACATTAGATCTGGGAATTAGTTCTTATTTCGGGATGAAAGTGAAAAGTTTTCTCAATACAAATGAATTTGTGACAGCCGGTATCGAGGAGGAGCTTAGTGCCGTTATTGGTTATAAAGTTGTATCCGACATTGTTTATTATTCGTTATACGGCTTATTAATTGGGCCTTCTATGAAACTTTCTGCCGGAAAACTCGCTTTTTCAGTTCATTTTCTGATGGG
>CAZVKW010000113.1:0-9559 GCA_964627945.1 uncultured Lentimicrobiaceae bacterium | reverse complement strand
TCAATTACTTATGAAACAGAATTACTTAAAAATCTTCAGTTTCTGCCTGATACTTCTATTTGGCAGTTTCAGCGCCTTTTCACAGGCCCTGCTGATTGAGGATTTCGATTATCCAATCGGTGATCTATTAACAGCCCACGGATGGACTGCTCATAGCGGTGCTGGCACTCAGTCAGTAGATGTAACAGCCGGCCTGTCATTTGCAGGTTATGCCGGCTCAGGTATTGGTGGAGCTGCCAATCTTGACAATAACGGAGAAGATGTGAATAAGGCTTTTACTCCGCAAACAGCTGGCGCAGTATATGCCGCATTTATTGTTCAGACGCAGGCAACCAATTCCGCTGGTTATTTTCTTCATTTCAGCATAGATGTGCTGAATACCAGTTTCTTTTTCTCGAAAGTTTGGGTAAATGCAACCGGTGATGGAATTGGAATAAGCAGTTCCACTGCACCGGTTTCTTATACTCCTATTACCGCCGGTACTCCTGCTCTGGTAGTAGTTAAATATGATATCGTTACAAAAGTTTCTAGTTTGTTTGTTTTCTCAACTTTCCCTGCTTCAGAACCCGGAACAGCTAATGGCACTTATACCGAGACTATTACACCAGTTAATGTTGGAACAATTGCTTTTCGTCAGTTCAATGCTGCTGAGAAAGTTACTATTGACGGATTACGTATTGCATCCACCTGGGCCGATGCAGTTGCACCAGCCGGACCTTCTGTGCCTTCTGTTTCTACACAAGATCCCACAAACGTATTAACAACAACTGCTACAGGGAATGGAACACTTCTTGGCACTGGCAATGCAAATGTTACAGTTCGTGGATTTTGCTGGGACTTAGCAACCAATGCTGACCCTGACATCAATGACAGCAGGACCGTTGAAAACGGAAACTTCACTCCGGGAGCTTTTACAGGTTCTGTTACAGGACTTACTCCAAATACAAATTATAAAATTCGTGCATATGCAACCAACTCAGCTGGTACAGGTTACGGAAGTGCAGTTACTTTTACAACTGCTCCATTAACACCATTCCTCGCTGTTGATCCAAGTCAACTGGATGGTTTTACCTATGCACAGGGTTCAGGTCCATCTGCTCAGCAATCATTTAGCATGAGCGGCTTAAACCTTACTGCTCCTATCTCGATCGTTCCACCTACGCATTACGAAATCTCTACCTTGTCAGGTGGTTCTTTCGTTTCAACAAATCCTATTACACTCACACCTTCCGGTGGAACCGTTAATGCGACAAATATTTATGTTCGTCTCAAAGCCGGTCTCACTTCTGGTACATATAATAATGAGTTGGTAACAGCCAGTTCAACCAATGCAACAAGTGTTACTGTTACTTGTAATGGTAGTGTTTCTTTACCTGCAACTCAACTTGCATTTGTTAATTTCCCGGCCAATGGAAATACAAATGCAGCAGTAACAACTTTCACTGTTGAAGCCCGTCGTGCTGACAACACCGTGGATAACGCATATACGGGAAATATTACTCTTTCAAAAGCCAGCGGACCTGGTGTTGTTGGCGGTACACTCACTAAAGCAGCAGTTGCCGGAGTGGCTACTTTCAATGATATCACCTTTGATGCAATTGGTAGTTATACCCTCACAGCTGCTTCTGGTTCACTAACACCGGCCACAAGTACAGCAATCTATATTGTTGGAGACCCAACGCTTACTGAAGTTCTTGTTCCACAGTACATTCAGGGAATTAACGGAACGAATAATGACCGTATTCCAATGGCTTACAGGGTAACTATAAATGGCCTTATCCCTTCTGCTACTTATCGCTATATTAACCAAATGGTTACAGCTGCTGATAGTCCTACGACAAATGGTGCTGGTAATGTGATCTTTGTCAATGCTGACGGAACATTCCTACGTACAAGTTCACCATCGATGGAATCAGTTTACGGACAATTCACAGCCAATGCATCTGGTTCTTATACCGGATGGTTTGCAGGTGAAGCTACTGCAAATGCACGATTTACCCCTGGAAATCAGGTTTTCATGCGTATCCGAATTAACAATGGATTGGGTGGTACAACAGTTGCAAATTACCTTACAACTACCAGTTATATGACTGTGATCAATTTCGGCACACAGCCTGTTGATCTTGAAGGAACAGCTATTCGTTGTGAATCAAATTCAGCCGCAAAGAATTTTGCATTCATCTATCCAAACACAGCCGGAACAGGTCGTCCATTGTATGGTACACATATTGAAACCACAGAAGTTGATTATTCAATTGTTGATGCATATTCTGATTTCTACCAGAACATTGTAGCAGGAGTTAGCGGCTCATGGGGTGGAATCGTTCCGAATAATAACCCACAGGGTGTTAAACTGATTAAGGAATTAAGTCTGACAACCGGAGAACTTGTGAGTTCATACACTTCCGCAAATGGTGTCTGGAATGGCGTAAATACATGTAATCCAGTTGGTGGAACAGCAACTCCGCTTGTTATCCTGTTAAATGCAACAACAGATCCACAACTTATCACTACTCCTTCGGAGCTGACAGATATGAATTACCTTGAAGGTGAAGGTCCTTCTGCTTCAAAATCATATACCTTGATGGGATTATATCTCAATCCTGGTCAGGTTACCGTGACTGCTCCTGCAAGCTTTGAAATTTCAGGTGATGATGCTGCTTTCGGTAATTCATTATCTTTCAATATTGTAGAAGGAAATCTTGAAAACCAACCAGTTACAATTTTTGTAAGATTAAAATCAGGATTGGCTGTTGGAACATATGCTGAGAATATCACACATAATGGCGGAACTGCTCCGGAAGCAACTGTAAGTTGTACTGGTTCAGTGATCGGACCATCTATGACCGAACTTCCATATAGTGAAGATTTTACCAGCGGATTAGGCCTTTGTTATCAATTCAGTGTTTCAGGTGATGCGAAATACTGGTTACACAGTTCTACCAATGGTTATGCCTATATGAACGGCTATAATACAGGCGAACTGGAAGAAGACTGGCTCATTTTACCAGGTGTAAACTTCGATAATTATGACAATGTTATGATGAGTTTTGATTCATGGATGCGTTATGGAATTGATGATGCAGACAACTACTTCAAACTCATGTATTCAACCGATTATCCTGGTGTTGGAGATCCTTCAGCTTCTAACTGGACAGAATTAACCTTTGCTTATCCTGCAGCTGAAGAAACATGGACACCTTCGGGCACACTTGATTTATCAGCTATTTCAGGAACAAATGTATATATCGCAATTAAATATCATTATAACGTAGCTTTCTATCGTCTGTGGCAGGTTGATAACCTCTTTATCACAGCCGATGCTGGTCCGGTAATCACTGCATCACCCGCTACATTAAACGACTTTACTTATGTTGAAGGATTCGGACCATCTGTTTCTCAGACATATACCCTCACAGGATCAAATCTGGTTGGTAGTGGTGATATTTCAATTACTGCCCCGCTTGATTATGAAATTTCATCAGACAATACCGCTTTCGGTAGCAGCCTGGCTGTTCCTTTTGCTGATGGCGTAATTACCGGTCAACCAGTAACTGTGTATGTTCGTTTGAAAGCTGATTTGCTTGCAGGTGCTTATGCCGGAGAGACGATCTCACACAGCGGTGGTGATGCCCTCGAAACCCTTGTAACATTAAACGGTGACGTAACATTACTTGGCCAAGCTGAAATCTCAGCACAAACTCTCCCATTGTTTATCGAAGGATTGAACGATGCAAACAATGACCGTATTCCATTCGCTTATCGCGCTACCATCAGCAACCTGACCCCAAATTCAACCTATCGTTATATCAATCAGGTTGTTATTGGAACAGATGATGACGCAACAAATGGTGCCGGTAATTTAATCATCGCATCACCAACAGGAGATTTTATCCGTACAACAAGCCCTGGATTTGATACTGAAGGCAATTATGGAACATTCGCAACTGACGCTGCTGGTTCATATACTGGCTGGTTTGTAACTGAACCAACTGCAAATGCAAGATTTACTCCGGGCAACTATGTGTTCATGCGTATTCGTCTGAACGATGGAAATGATGGCATCGAAGTTGCTCATCGTTTAACAACATCTGACAGTACTCGCGTACTTACATTTGGTGTTGAAGCGGATGAAATTCATGGTACTGCTCTCCGTGCTATTTCAGGCGACAGCCCGAAAGATTTCGTATTCATTTATGATAACACAGCCGGAACAGGCCGTCCGCTTTATGGTGCAAGCATCGAAGCTACAGGCATTGATTTCAGCGCAATAACTACTTATGCTCCTTTCTTCCGCGACAATGTTGCCGGAGTAAATGGTTCATGGGCAGCTATCATTCCAAATATGAATGCAAACGGTGTACAACTTGTTCAGGTTCTTGATCTTACCACTGGTGAAATTGAAAAAACCTATGTTGGTACCGGAAGTCTCTGGGGAAATACCGAAACTGCAAATCCTGCTGGAGGAACAGTTGATGTACTTGTAATTGATCTCATCGAAATTGGAATCAATACTCCAAACCAGAACATTGGTAAAGTTTGGGCGAATCAGACTGAGATCGTCGTTGAATCAGCTACTGACAATCAGTTGAATATCCAGATTTACAATATGTTTGGACAGCCTGTATTCACTCAGACAGTTACCGGACAGGGAACCCACAGAATGAATCACTACTTATCATCAGGTGCTTATGTGATCCGTGTTAATACAGCTTCAGGCATTTTGACCTCTAAAATGGTCATCAGATAATTGCTCTGATCATATTTTCAATAATAGGCTGTCCCATGAACGGGACAGCCTATTTTTTTTGATTTCGTTTTTTACATGATTCAGTAAAGGAAAGACTATCTTTACACAGCAAATGATTCCTGTTTTGGATCTGAAATATTTTTGAATGTACAAAATCCATTTTCAAGTTTTAGTTTCATTTTGTCTACTGCTTTTCTTCACAGATATTCATGCACAGAAAAAGGATGAGATTATCCTGAGCCAGATACTGGAACAAGCCTCTTCGGTTTATGGTGTTGATGATGCTCTGGTAAACGGCCTTCTCTTTCTCCCGGGCAATGTCAATGCTGCCGGTGATCCTTATTTCTATGGAAACGGCTGGAAAACGGCAACTGTATCGGTGAACGGACGCATTTTTACCGTTGAAGCAATGAAATATGATATCTGCGACGAAAGATTAATTCTGCTGGTTAACCTCGGTTCAGGATCACGGGTGCCACTTGTTCTTAACAGTGATTTCATTCAATGGTTCAGTCTTTCTGATGCATATTTTGTGCAAGCCAGTCTGTATTTTCCACAGGAAGAAATGAAAGGTTTTGTTGATCTGATCTACGAAGGCAATATCACCTTCGTTGCTAAAAACAAAAAGGAGTTTGTTAATATGTATACACAGGTGACACCATTCGGAAAGTTCTCCGAAACAAAAGTTACCTATTACCTCATTAAAGACAAGAAAGCGATTAAAATCCGCAATAAGCGTTCACTCCTCTCGGCTTTCGAGGCAAACCGAAAAGAGATTAACCGGTTTATGAAATCGAACGACATCCATTTTCGAAAAGCAACGCATTCTCAATTGGCTACACTGGCAAAATTCTGCGACGATGGTTCAAGCAATAAATAGACAGATCATCAGGCAATTGTTTGTGGTATTGCTATTGATTCTTAGCAAAGCATCATTCGCCCAAGTTATTGAACCAATGATAGATAGCAGCTTTCAGAATCAAGGCTGGAAGAATTTCGTTCAAACTGTCGAATCCCGTTTCGGCATTCAAATGTATTACTACGCAGACAGTATACCTGATTTTCAACTTAAAAGTTCTTATTATCCAATCAGACTCAATGATTTTCTTTCGAATAATCTTCAGCCAAAGAACATTCATTTCACTTATTCGGCCAATGGCGATATTTTCATTACCGGGCATCAAAATCTGAACTCCGGTCTGAGAGCGGATTTTTTCCAGATCACTCAGAATGACCTTTCAAAAAATGATTCAATCGCAGAAAAATCAAAAACCGATTTTTTACAAACCACCCGTGAGCGTCCCGCGCAATCCGTAGTAATCGGATCAGCAAAAAAAACACATACGAATCATCCGGTTGTTTTCACGGGAAGAGTGACCAATATTGACGATAAAAAGCCGATCGAAGGTGCAACAGTGTTTATAAGGGAAATTGCCAAAGGAACGCTGACCAATGAATCCGGACACTTTAGTATTACGATTCCTTCAGGCAAATATACACTGATCATCAACAGCATCGAAAACAAGGAAACCCGCTATGAACTAAGTGTTTACTCTGATGGATTTGCTGAATTCACCCTTGAACCAGAGATTTATTCACTTGATGAAGTTATCATCCGGTCAGAGAGAGAAGATCATTTACGGAGCACAAATACCGGATTTGAACGAATCACTGCCAAGAGCCTGAAAGAGATTCCGGCCGTGATGGGTGAAAGAGATATTATTCGTGTTGCTTTGCTTTTGCCCGGTGTTCAATCTGTTGGAGAAGGATCTTCCGGATTCAATGTAAGAGGTGCTCCTTCTGATCAAAATATGTTCTATATCAGCAAGATACCTATTTATAACACTTCTCATCTACTTGGTTTCTTTTCCGCTTTCAATCCTGATGTGGTGAGTGATTTTACGCTTCACAAAGGAAATATTCCCAGTACTTACGGAGGAAGGCTATCTGCGATTTTTAATATCGAGGCGAAAGAAGGAAATATGGAAAAGTTCTCGGTAAGAGGAGGAATCAGTCCGATTACAGCCCGTTTATCCTTTGAAACACCGATTATTAAAAACAAACTGAGCGTGCTTGCAGGCTTTCGGTCAACCTATTCTGACTGGGCTTTGCAGATGGTGAAGAACCCGGAAATTAAAAATTCAAAAGCAGGATTTCAGGATTTTGTCACGAATATCTCATATAACATTAACAAAAACAATAAGTTAAGTGTCTTTGGTTATTACAGCAACGATATGATCAAAATCGTTGATAAAACCAAATTCAATTATTCAAATGCCGGGGCATCGATGTCATGGCTTCACGCCTTCAATCAGTCGAATAATTTCACTTTTTCGCTTGCACAAAGCAATTATACTTTTGCAGAGGAAAATACGCAAACTGCGATCGGAGCCTTCACACAGTCCTATAGTTTGAATCATTCTGAAGCCAAACTTAATTTCAGTTTTCATCCCGGTGAAAAGCATACCATCGAAACCGGATTGAGTTCAGTATTGTATCAATTAAATCATGGGCCATTTTTACCCTTTAATGATTCTTCTCTGGTATATCCAAAGCAGCTCGAAAACGAAAAGGGAATGGAAAATGCCTTGTATCTGCAGGAAGAATGGAAAATCTTACCAACTCTGACAATGGTTGCCGGATTGCGGTATAATTTGTTTACCAATCTCGGACCGAAAAGCGTTTTTGTTTACGAATCAGGCCTGCCAAGATCAATTGAAACAATCACCGATACCTTATTATTTACGGATAATCAACTAACCAAAACTTATACAGGGCTTGATTACAGATTTTCGACCAGTTACCAGATCAATCCTGAGATGTCGCTTAAAATGAGCTACAACAGGGTACATCAATACATTTTCATGTTGTCGAATACCATTGCTTTATCCCCTACTGATAAATGGAAACTGGCTGATTACAATATCAAACCAATGATTGGCGACCAGATTTCGGTGGGTTATTATACCCTGCTGAACCGGGAAACGATCGAGGCTTCTGCTGAAATCTATTATAAAAACACCGAGAACCTTGTCGAATTTAAGGATGGAGCCAATCTGCTGATTAATGAACATCCTGAGATGGATCTGGTGCAGGGTAATCTGAAAGCCTACGGAATAGAGTTTATGCTGAAAAAACCACGTGGAAAACTGAATGGCTGGATCAATTATACCTATTCGAAATCAATCATTCAGGTAAATGATCCGCTAAACGGAGAACTTGTAAATTTTGGTCTGCGATTCCCCGCAAACTTCGATAAACCTCACTCTTTCAATGCAATAGCTAATCTGAAATTGAGCAAAAGAATCAGTGTTTCGGGCAATATTGTTTATTCAACCGGAAGACCGATCACCTACCCTACTGCCATTTACTATCAGAATGGTCAGCAGTTTTTACATTATTCAAAGCGCAACGAATACCGGATTCCGGATTATTTCAGAACCGATCTTTCGGTAGTTCTGGAAGGCAATCTTAAAAAGAAGAAATTTATTCATGGATCTTGGATCTTCTCTGTATATAATGTAACAGGGCGAAAAAATGCCTATTCCGTTTATTTTGAAGCAGTTGAAGGAGTAATAAAAAGTTATCGCTTATCTGTTTTTGGTGCTCCGATTTTCTCACTCACCTACGATTTTAAACTTGGTAATTATGCCGACTAAAAGCATTCACTGGATCATCGGTATACTCAGCCTGTTTATGGTTTCGTGTATCGATAAATACGAGCCTGATCTGGATGGTTTTCAGCAATTGCTCGTTGTAGATGGAGGATTGTTCGATGGTGAAGGACCTTTCACGATCAGATTATCCATGTCGACAGATGTTTATTTGCCCAAACAAAAACCTGTTACCAGAGCTTATGTGTCTATTGAAGACAATGAAGGGAATTCCTATACGTACAATGAAACAGATGATGGCAAATATACTTCTGAAGGTTCGGGATTAACCGGCGTACCCGGAAAATCATACCGGCTTAGTATTACTACCTTTGAAGGCAAACACTATCAATCGAATTATGAAGTTCTCAGACCTTCCGTTCCAATTGACGCACTTACGTTTAAACTCGAATTTCATCAGGATGAAAGATATCCCTATCCGCTTGCCGGTTATCAGTTTTATCTGAATACCAGTCTGCCTTCTGATACAAATCGCTTCTATATGTGGCGGTTTGTTAAAACCTATGAATACCACAGTGAGTTTTTAGCAGATGCCTATTACAGAGGAAGAATTTATGAATTTCCAAAACCCGATTCTTTGCAGGTTTGCTGGAAAACGGAAAATATAAAGAAGATCATCACCTTGAATACCAATAATATCGTAAACCTGAATCTGAAAGATTTTCCCTTGAACTTTGTCAATACCGAAGGTCGTGAGCTTTCAGTCAGATATAGTCAACTTACAGAACAACTCTCTTTAAATGAGGATGCTGTAAGATATTATAGAACAATAGAAGAAGGCAATGGAGAACAAGGAAGTTTGTATACCCAGCAGCCCTATCAGGTATTGGGAAACGTACATTGCCTCGATAATCCTGATGAAGCCGTACTTGGCTATTTTCTTGTAGCAGGCAGGTCAGCAGTGAGGCTATTTGCTGCTCCTCCTGAAGTGGAATTTCATTATTACAAATTTGTACTTACGGCGGATGACTACAGGAATATGCGATTTATCAAATATTCATCACCTGCCAGCTGGCCAATCTATCTGACAACCGGAGATTCAGGAAATCCTTCGCTCGCCTGGCCTTCACAGGAGTGTATTGATTGCCGTCAGAGAGGTGGAACATTAAGCAAGCCCGATTTCTGGGACCGATAA
>CAZVKW010000112.1:0-9593 GCA_964627945.1 uncultured Lentimicrobiaceae bacterium | reverse complement strand
AAGTTTCTTAACGCTGTTTTCAAAGACAAAAACAAGAATTAAACTGGTAATCTAAACGATGATCAAAGTCCTTATCACCGGCTCTTCGGGCTTTATTGCTTCAAATCTGTATCGGGCATTCCATACTGATTATGAATTGTATGGTTTGGATATCACCAAGAAAAGTTTGTTTCATTCTGATAAAATATTTGCCTGGGATGAATTTGAAAAACTCCCAAAGACTGAAGTTATCATTCATTTGGCGGGCAAAGCACATGACACATCCAATGTAGTTGATCCTCAGTTATATTACGAAATTAATCTGGGATTAACGAAGCAGATATTTGACTATTTTCTTGACTCTGAAGCTTCTACTTTCATTTTTTTCAGCACTGTAAAAGCAGTTGCTGACACAGTTGAAGGTAAAATTCTAACCGAAGAATCCAAAGCAGATCCAAAAACACCATATGGTAAATCTAAGTTGGCTGCAGAACAGTATATCCAATCGAAACTTGTTCCTGCGGGGAAGAAAGTTTTCATTTTACGACCATGTATGGTTCATGGTCCGGGAAACAAAGGAAATCTGAATTTACTATATCAGTTGGTAAGAAAGGGAATTCCATGGCCATTGGGCTCTTTTCATAATTTTCGTTCATTTACATCTGTCGAAAATCTTATTTACATTCTGAGACAATTAATCGAAAAAGACATACAATCAGGTACATACCAGCTTGCAGATGATGATCCGGTCTCAACCAATGAATTAATCCAAATGATCTCACTCTCCTCGGGAAAAAAAGCGCATATCCTGCATTTCCCAAAAAGATTCATTAGAATTTTAGCCAGAGCTGGGGATCTGTTCAGATTGTCATTCAATAGTGAGCGATTGCAAAAACTTACTGAATCCTATATGGTTTCGAACCAAAAAATAAAATCGGCATTGGGAATTCAAAACCTGCCCATTGCTGTAAAAGATGGATTGATTAATACTTTGAAGAGTTTTAATCAATCCATAGGTTAAGAGAATTCTACCAAGAACATGCATAGATTTAAAGATTTTTGACAGGAAATGATCACATATATTTTTATAACACTCCTTCTATCCTTTCTGATGCTTGCATATTTTAAAACCGCTGTGGTTTTCAATATCATCGATAAGCCGAGCGCCAGAAGTTCACACCAAAAACCAACCATTCGTGGTGGGGGAATTCTATTTCTGTTTGCAGCAATAATCTGGATCTTTTTCAGGGGATTCGAAACGCCTTATGCTGTGGCCGGATTATTTCTAATAGGCATTATCAGTTTTATGGATGATATTAAAAGTCAGTCAGGATATCTGAGGATTCTGATTCACTTTACAGCAATCGGATTGCTATTCTATGAAATCGGATTGTGGAATATGCATGGCTATTTGCTATTAGCTGCTATTTTCCTGACTGTTGGATGGATCAATGCATTCAATTTTATGGATGGTATCAATGCCATGCTGACGTTCAACAGTTTTGTTACTTTGGGCACATTTAGTCTATTAAATAATGCCAACCGCCTGATCAAACCGGTATTTCAGAACACTTTTCCGGCAGAATGGACAAGTTTTTTCCCAGGTGGTTTAATAGGAGCCATTTTCATTAGTTTGCTGATTTTTGGATTTTACAATGTTCGACGGCAAGCCCGAGTTTTTTCGGGTGATGTTGGAAGTATCACCATGGCCTTTCTTCAGTCGTGGATCATGTTGCAGCTGATGATCGAAACAAGAAATGCATACTGGTTGCTGTTTTTCGCGGTATACGGAATTGATACCTCTGTCACACTCTTCATGAGAATGATTGATGGCGAAAACATTACAAAAGCGCACAGGAAGCATCTTTATCAATTGATGTCGAATGAACTGAAAATGCCACATATATTTGTTTCATCCATATATGCTATTATTCAATTGATTATCAATATTATTACTATTGCACTGTTTTTTACCGGGAATATGAATTGGTTTGTGTTTGCGATAATACTGATGACTTTATTGTTCGTATATTTCGTTGCCCGATCAAAAATCAGACATGCTATCAACCGAAACAAACTCTAACTTAGTTGCCTTTTATTTCTAAAAAACATGAAGAAAACCGTTAAATACAAGAAATCAGCCGAATCCATTGAAGATAAGGGTTTTGGAGAAATGATAAAGAGTATCCCCTTCACTTTGATCATTCTTGCCTATCTTTTCATTGTAACCTATACACCAAACTTCAATGCACTGGATACCAATACTACCAAATTTTTCAGCTTGGCATTGGTCAATATTTTTGGGGTAAGCGTTTTACTGGCAAACAAATCCATTCGACAAGACCTTGGTTCCATCATGTCCTACTTCCGGACAAATATCGGATTAGCTTATACAGGTTTTTTCATTATCTCCTTAATTTCTGTCGTACAAGCGATTAACCCAGTAGAATCATTTTTGCAATTAGGTAAACTGTTTTCTGTACTACTTGCAACTTTTGTTTTATCAGCAGTAATCTCAACTGATTTGCGTTTTGTCAGAATCATTGCTGTTGCTGTTTGTGGTATGCTGATTTTCGATGCTATTGCTGTTTTTATTGATATTAATAAATTCATTCATGGTGAAATAAAAGCCATTACTGAAATAAAAACGATTTATTCAAACAAGAATATTCTGGCTTCAGCCATTTTTGTAAAACTGGCCTTTGCCATATACCTGCTCGCTTTTGAAAAAGGCTGGTTAAAAGGAATCGCATGGGTTGCGCTTACATTTGGAATAATGTCCACTTTTTTCATGGCTACCAGGGCCTTCTATCTTGGATTACTCATGATTTACCTGGTATTCATTGTTTATCAGCTTGTTGACTATTACCAAAATAAACAGATAAAGAGCCTTAAAATTTCCGGCTTGTCGATTGCAGCCATAATACTTGCTTTAGGGATATTCAGTTATGTTCAGAAATATCAATACCCAAAAGAAAGTAAAGGACGACACACACAAAGTGTTACACAGCAGCTCGGCACAATCAAGAATTTTGACAACTCAACTGGTTTGCGTATCAAAGGATGGCGCTGGTCATGGGCTATGATCAAGGAAAATCCCATGCTCGGTGTAGGAACAGGAAACTGGAAAGTTTCATCACTTAAATATGAAAATCAGGTGAGTGCAACCTACATCTATTTATACAAAGCACACAATGATTTCATGGAGACTGCAGCAGAAACAGGCATCTTCGGTGGATTACTGTTTCTGTCAATTTTTATTTTCAGTGCATGGAATTTTCTGAAATATTATCGTAAAAAATCTGATAATCCAGATCATCTGCTGCCCGTTTACTTTCTTGCTGCAGCCGGAATGATTTTTTATTCTGTGGATGCCTTCTTTAATTTTCCAGCCGACCGGCCTGAAATTCTGGTATTTTTTGCCCTTTTCTTTGCTTTCGGAGTATCCGCACTCCGGCATGAAAAAGCAATTACTCAAATTGCAGTGAAAGAATCTTCGGTTAACTCTTCAAATACCCTGATGTTCTGGCCTTCAAATAGTAATGGGAAAATTATAAGCACAGCTATTACTGCCGGAATCTTTATTATGATGATTATTTCAGCCAGGGCAATGTTTATGGCTTATGAATCATCAAAACTGCAAAGAATTTTCTATCAGGAAGTTATAAGTAAAAAACTGAATAGTCCGGCAAGTTTGTTTGTTGACAAATTTCCTCCGGTTCCGCAAATCAGTGGTTGGGGTGAATCCATCAGATCCATGGAGGCAAGGTATCTCGAAAAAGAAGGGAAAAACAGAGAGGTGATCACTAGGCTAATGCCCGAATCATGGAGTCCATATGACGCAAGAAGGGAATTCTATCTGGCCATTGCATATAACAATTTAAAGATTTATGATAGCGCTCTGTATTATTCAAGGCAGGTATATCAACTCAAACCGAATTATTATAACTGCTTGAATCTGATGTTGGTAATGCTCGAAAAAGTGAAACCTGAAGACGCTTCCAAACAAAACAATTATGAGGAGATCTCACAGATTCTTGATAAATTTCTGGCGACTAATAAAAGAGAGACTGACGCATGGATCTATGCTGCAGACTTCTATAAACGTACCGGAAAAAGCGAAAAGGCGCTTCAGTATATGGAAGAAGCCAGCCAGTATGTTTTCGATAAACGTATAGCCCAAAACAAGGACATACTCAATAAGATTATTCATCAGGAACCCTATTTGCCTTTGTTTGACAAAGGAGTAAAATTTTATCAAAACAAACAGTATCAGGAAGGACTTGCTGTGTTGAACGAATTCATCAGAAAGGTTACTGACCATGAAAAAGCTTATGAGTTCAGAGCCTTCTGTAATTACCATCTTAAAAACTTTGAACAGGCAAAGTCTGATGCTGATGCAGTTGTTGCTATAAACCCTGAAAATGCAGGGGTAATCACCCTTCGGGGAGTGGCAAAACTACGACTTGGAGATAAAGATGGGGCCTGTGAAGATTTTAAAAAAGGAAGTGATATGGGAAACACAACTGCAAAGAATAACTATACAAACATCTGTAATAAATAATAATCTATACGCAGCCACTGAAGCATTGGCCTTAAAAAAACAATTGTTTTATCAACCCTGTAGACCGATCATCACAAAGAAGAGATTACTGAGAAGATTGATTCAAGAAACCCGACTACTCATATGAAGCGCTCTGTTAAAGAAATACTGATCCGTTTTTACAAAAGATACTCCAACCACTTTCTACCAAGTTGGCTTGTTCTTCTATTTGATTTGGGTGTCATTTTCTTCACTTTTTATATTGCCTTATTCATAAGATTGAATTTCAACCTGAAGGAACTCTATCTTGACCGTGAGACCCCTCAGGCTTTATTCGTAAGTCTGGTATATGGTCTGGCATTCCTTGGTTTTGGGTCTTATTCAGGAATTATCAGGCATACAGGGCTGAATGATGCATACAGGATTTTTCAGGCGATGGGCACTTCTTTCGTTTTCCTTATTTTACTCAGCATTGGTATCAGAGCACTCAACATTCATATATCGGTTACAAACTCACAGGCTGCTCTGATGATTCATGTTTTGTTGGCATATTTCATCCTGATGGGATTCAGGGTAACTGTAAAAACTGCGTTTCAAAAAATCCTGAACACACGAACCGGTAAAAGTCAGCATGTGATCATATACGGTTCTGGAAATGAGGGGATTCTATTAAGAAACGTTCTGATAAACGACCCAATTATTCCATATCATATCGTTGCTTTTGCTGATGATAATCCAAAGAAAGCAAAAAAAATGCTCGAGGGTATTCCTGTATTATTGCCGGAACAAGTTCTGAATCAAGGATTTATTGAAAAAAGTTCTTCAGGACTTCTGATCATTGCCATTCAGCAGATGGATCCTGAAAAGAAAGCAAATATCATCGATAAATCCATTGAACTTGGTCTGGAAGTAAAGATCGTTCCTCCTATCGATAATTGGATCAATGGCCGATTAAGTTCTACCCAGTTAAGAGAAGTGAACATAGGGGATTTATTGGGTCGCGAACCCATTGCTCTCGATAATGCCAATGTTGCTTTGGAAATCAGAAACAAAACTGTATTGGTAACCGGAGCAGCCGGATCCATTGGCAGTGAAATAGTTCGGCAATGTATTCAATACGAACCCCATTTAATCATTTTGCTCGATCAGGCAGAAACCCCTCTCTTTGATCTGGCTTTTGAAATCAATAACAGTAAACTGCTTAAAAAATTTGCGGATAGTGCTGTTCTTCAGATTGCTGATGTGAATAATCAGGAACGGCTTGAGCAGATATTTTCGACCTATAAGCCTGATATTGTGTTTCATGCAGCTGCCTACAAACACGTCCCTTTGATGGAAGAATTTCCTCAGGAAGCAGTTCAGGTAAATGTTTTTGGAACCAAAAATGTTGCTGATCTCTCAGTGAAACATCGCGTTAGAAAGTTTGTGATGATAAGCACCGACAAGGCGGTCCGACCAACTAACGTAATGGGCGCCACCAAAAGGATCGCCGAAATTTACACCCAATCCTTATCGAATGAAAACACGCAGTTTATCACCACTCGATTTGGTAATGTATTGGGATCAAACGGATCAGTGATTCCAATTTTCAGAAAACAGATTGAAAACGGAGGACCTGTTACCGTTACGCATTTCGATATTGTGAGATATTTCATGACGATCCCTGAGGCATGTAACCTTGTACTTCAGGCTGGTTCAATGGGACATGGCGGTGAACTTTTTGTCTTTGATATGGGAGAGCCTGTCAAGATTTATGAGCTGGCAAAGAAAATGATCAGATTGTCAGGATTTCAACCTGGAAAAGATATCCAGATCATTGAAACCGGATTACGTCCCGGCGAGAAACTCTTTGAAGAACTTCTGACAAAAGACGAAAATATCATTCAGACACCTCATCCAAAAATTATGCTTGCTGAAGTTCCGAAACGAGACACGAAAGATATTGAAATCCAACTCAACAACTTGATTCAGGCATCTATTGGTGGCAACTCATTGAACATTATACAATCTATCGAAAGCATACTTCCGGAATATAAATTTGAAAAGCAAAAATCACAAGTGGAGAAGTAAACGAAGAAAGTCAGATTTAAATTGTTGCCATCTAAATTGTCGGTAAGCTAAGATAGTCTGATTGTCACACACTTATGTCTTATCAAATCATTTGTGATAATTAACCATTAATTTTATGATAGAGAACAAACAAAAATCAAAAGTAGTCTGGTTTACCGGACTATCAGGTGCCGGAAAAACAACTATTTGTAAAGCACTGGCATTGAAGATGAAATCAATGGGATATCTGGTAGAAGAACTCGATGGAGATGTGCTGAGAAAAGGATTGAACAGTGATTTGGGTTTCGATATGGCTTCACGAAATGAAAACATCCGCCGTGCCGCAGAAGTTTCAAAAATACTGAAAGATTCAGGATTGATTTGCTTAAGCAGTTTTATTACCCCAACCCGGGAAACCAGGGAAATGGTTCGGAATATCATTGGCAAAGAGGATCTGATAGAAATTTTTGTCAATGCACCTCTTGAAGTGTGTGAAAAGCGCGATGTGAAAGGACTTTACCAAAAAGCGAGACTAGGTCTTATTCCTGAGTTCACTGGCATTAGCAGTCCGTTTGAAAAACCAGCAGATGCTGATCTTGAGATTAAAACAGATTTGATCACAGTAGAAGAATCGGTGGATAAATGTCTGGAATTGATTATTCCAGCGACATCTAAAGTCTATTAATTTAGAATGGCTTATGCTATTATAAAACTTTATCTGTAAAAGAGAGAAATTAATTGAATATCCATTTATACTATGCAGCAGGATTTGAAGTATAAACATCATAAAAAGTTAAAAATACTACCATTAAGTGTTTCATTTTATTTCACTACATATAATGGCAATTATATAAATTGATATGAGGAAAATAGAATTTGTAGAATTACGAAAAAAGTATGCTCTTGAAATGTGCCAGCCAAAATCTCAAACGTCTGAGGTTCAAATTCACACATTAGTAAAATTACTTCAACCTCATAAAACCAATATTGATTTAATAAGATTAGGGCCGGAAGGAGATGGTGGGTATCTCATCCCTGATGACCTTATTGAAATCACCTCCTGCTTCTCCCCTGGAGTTGGAACTATTTCTGGTTTTGAGGAGGATTGTTTAAAAAGAGGGATTGAAGTATTTTGTGCTG
This sequence comes from uncultured Lentimicrobiaceae bacterium, assembly GCA_964627945.1. Taxonomy (GTDB): domain Bacteria; phylum Bacteroidota; class Bacteroidia; order Bacteroidales; family F082; genus CAJBPB01. The sequence continues at coordinate 1,882 of CAZVKW010000112.1, read as the reverse complement.
ATAAATCTGTTGAAAATAAGCCTATCCCCCAACAAAACTTGCATTTTCTTGATAAATTCATTGGGGGTGAAAACAATTCGGATTTTATAACTTTGGAAAAATGGATTAAAGACTCGTTGATTGAACACAATACTGACTTGTTGCTACAAATGGACATCGAAGGTTTTGAATATGATGCACTTGAAATCGTACCTGATTTTTTGTTCAACAGGTTTCGGATTATGGTAATAGAGTTTCATTTTTTAGATCTTCTAATTGACAAGTCCTTTTATTATAAAGCTGAAATAGTTTTCAAGAAATTGTTGAAAAATCATATTTGTGTTCACCTACACCCAAATAATTGTTGTGGAAATATTGATTTATATTCATTTTCTGTACCCCGCATAATGGAATTTACATTCTTTCGTAAAAGCAGATGTACTCAATTTTGCCCGGCTCACGAATACCCTCATAAACTCGATTTCAATAATACCCAAAAGGCAGATTTGCCTTTGCCGGAATGCTGGTATTCGAAATATTGATCAAATACCCTTATGAAAGCAATTGTTTTAACGTACGACCACAATGCAATTATAACAGAACATATGATTCGGTGCTATGAAGAACTCTGGCCTGAACATCCATTTATTTTTAGAATTCCATATATGGATGAGCAACGACGGGTTTACTCTAATAGAAGAGAATATATCAAAACATCTCCGGAGATAAAAGAAACAGTTCTTTCATTGCTTGCAGATTTAGAGGATGAGGAGTGGATTTATTGGTGTATTGATGATAAGTACCCTGTTAAATTAAATGTTGCTGAAATCGAACTCATCTATAAATCTCTCCAAGAAAATACTATCGCTAATATGAGTGGCATTTTATTCTGCAGGGCTCGAAATATGCTGAACCCTGATTGTTTATTAGGAAATCAAATATTTTTACCAAAAGAAAAACTAATTGAACGAAAAGCATACCATCAAATTTGGATTCATCAATTTTTAAAAGTTAAAGTAATTAGGTATCTTTTCTTAAACTTCCCAAGGATTATCAAGGCAAGAACCATGGACCCGTTGAAGCATACAATAAAAAAACCGAATGACCACCGGCTTTTCGTAACACATAAGAATCATTCAATTTTTGGGGAAAGTTCCTTTGACGGAATACTTACAGCCAACTGTTATCACAGTATGTTGGAGAAAGGCATGATAGTTCCGCCATCATTTGAAGTCAATTTAAATCAAACAACTTTCATTGGTTCACTTTAAACATAGAAAATTATGATTTCATTTGAGCACAAGTTTATTTTTTTTCATGTTGGACGAACTGGGGGTCTAGTTTTGAACGTATTGCAGGAGAGGGGGTTACTTCAAAAATGCGAACAAAACATTTGGAGAACACTGATTTTGATGACAAACATCGAAATTTCGAATATTTTAGAATAAATTATCCTGATGTGTTCAACTCATTTTATAAATTCACCATTGTAAGAAATCCAGTTGATAGAGTCTGCTCTCAATTATGCACGAAAGGAAATTATAGTTCGAACATTTAGAAACTGCCTAAATTTGAAATAATTGGCTGAATCGCATTTTTTTCAGACTGAGCGGAGTCGATGTCGACTAAACAATCAAAAAAAAACATTTTAAGAATTAAAAAAGCAATTCAACTTTACCAGATTTCTCTGCTCGATATAGGCGGGGACTCCGCTCAATTTGACAAAACACGTTTTTTAACAAATGAATCTGGTTTTAACATTTTTAGTCAGTCTCTTAGTAGTTTGCAGAATTATAACACTTTCCAGAAAGTCACTTTTTATGATGTTTTAATATAAATGAACAATTTAAAACCAGATTTTATTGGTATTGGAGCACAACGTTCTGGAACAAGCTGGCTATTT
>CAZVKW010000111.1:0-9620 GCA_964627945.1 uncultured Lentimicrobiaceae bacterium | reverse complement strand
AATTCAAGAGGAATCGGAAAAACCTTTATATTTCTTTTAGCAGATGATCTATTAAACTGTATATCAAACTGTTAAATGCTAATTTTGACATGTATGAAATGCAGAAATCCGTGATTAATAAACCGTTATTTTGCATTTTTCAGGAAGTAAAATTGGGTTTAGTAAAATGAAAAATAATGGATCGAAACCTTTATGTTTGTTTTAAATATTTCATATCATACAGTATAACAGTAAATTACATTTTTGTAGAATATAGGATTGCTCTAACTATCCTGAACACTCATTTCACCCGACTTAAACGAAATTTTATATAATAAGAATTTGTGTTTGGATGGGATTATAATTAGCGGTAATTTTAAGCTTGATTTTCCATAAATGCATAAAGTTTTCAGGAAGTATAGATAAACTTGATCAATAATCTGATATACAATAAATTATAATTTGGTAGAAGATGAAGAAACTGAGACCTTTATTAGCTTTGACAGCGATGCTGATTCATTGTTCATGTGCTTACGATCATCCTGTTAAATATCAGCAAGTTGTGGTGAATAAATTGTCTCCTGAAATGGAAGCTGTCAGGGATTTGGTTCCGATGAATACCGTTGTTGCGCATCGTGGATCGACCTTCTGGGTCCCTGAAGAAACAGAGGCGGCATTCCGATGGGCACGTAATATCGGTGCCGATTATCTGGAAGCAGATCTTCAGATTACCAGCGACGGCGTAATCATGGCTTTGCATGATGTTGAACTGAAAAGAACTTCAAATATTGAAGAGGTGTTTCCCGACAGAGCTAATATGCCTGCCAGTTCATTTACTTATGAGGAACTCATGCAACTCGATGCCGGAACCTGGTTTAATTTGGCAAGACCGGAGCAAGCTCGTGAAAGTTTTTCAAACCAGAAGCAATATATCTCAACACTTGAAGATCTGATTATGATCGCTCAGGGAATGCGGATCAAACGGAACGAAATTACGCATGAAAGAATCTATACAAAAGTTGAGGATCAAAACGGAAATATGAGGTATACATTTGAATATGAAGCAGATCCAAAAGATAATGGTCACCGTCCCGGAATTTATATTGAGACCAAGGAACCTTCTTTAAATCCGGGAATTGAACAAGCCTTATATGATGAATTAGACCGTCTTGGCTGGAACATTATCACAAATCCGGAAACTGCTTCCGGACAGTTTTATACAGGACAAGATGGCAAGCAGAAGATCAATGTGGGTAATACAAACGGCAAAGTGATCCTCCAAACTTTTTCGCACGAGAGTCTGAAAAACCTCAACAATATTTTTGCCGGTAAAGTTCCAACTTGTTTCCTTTTATGGTTGGGCGATGGTGTGGATGATATGCCTGATAATGATATCATTACCTATGCCAGTTTTGTCAATTTCGGAATTCAAAACAATGCGGTTTTCTTCGGGCCAAGTATTGCAGGTGCACCCAACAACTATGCTGAATTGGTGGAATTATGGCAGTCGGAACTCATGCATTCGTCAGGAGCTTCTATTCACGCATATTCATTTGATACCCCTGAACAAATGGAAAAGTACTATCTCGATGAATTAGGATCTTCAAATCCTGACAGGCCCCTGGTCGATGGGATGTTTACCAACCGGGCAGATTTGACGCTGAACTTCTATCAGGAAAAAGGAGTTCGTCAGATAGGAGCTGAGGGTTCTGCTGATCAAATACTTACAAATCTTGGATATTAGTATATTAATTTGTGACTGAGAAATATTCCTTATATAGCTTATTTTCAGTTACTTCTGATAAACAATAAGATTACGTTATCTGGTTAAAAAATTCTGTTTATGAATAAAGTGAGTCTAACAAACAATTTTGGATTGTCGCGCATTGTGCATGGTCAAATGCGAATGGGTGAATGGAATATGTCCATCCATGAGTTATCCATGCTGATGGACCAGCTGGTCGAAATGGGGATTAGCTCTTTCGACCATGCGGATATCTACGGGAATTATAGCTGTGAAGCAATTTTGGGCGAAGTTCTGCAACTGAACAAGGGTCTCCGGAATAAAATAGAGATTGTCACCAAATGTGGCATCAAGTTGATTTCTGATAAATTTCCTGAAAGAAAGGTGAAATATTATGATTACAGCTATGAGCACATTATCGCTTCGGTCAACAATTCGCTGAAAAACTTCGGTACTGATCATATCGATTTGCTTTTGCTGCATCGTCCGGCACCGTTTTTCGATCCCGAAATTGCAGCTGAGGCCTTTACTATATTGAAAAACGAAGGAAAAGTGCTTCATTTTGGGGTGTCGAACTTCACTCCATGTCAGTTTGAGATGCTGAATAAATTTACAGAAGAAAAGCTGGTGACGAATCAGGTAGAGATTTCACCCTATTGTCTTGAGCATTTCGAAAACGGAAATATGGATTTCTTCCTGAAAGAGAACATTAAACCGATGGCCTGGTCACCTGTTGCAGGGGGGAAACTTCTGAATCCGGACGATGAAAAGGGCCAACGGGTGTTGGATGATCTCAAACAGCTTGCGAAAGAGTTGAATGTCGCTCAGCTTGATAAGGTGATTTATGCCTGGCTTTTGAAACATCCTGCAACAATCCTTCCTGTTATTGGCACCGGAAATATCGGTCGGATTCGTATGGCGGTCGATGCCTTGGATTTGGATATGACACTCGAGCAATGGTATACGATATACATTGCTGCCCTGGGGAAAGACTTGCCATAAGCTTCTTTTCTTCATCCTGCTTCGTTCAGCAAAAAAAATCAGGCCTGCAGCTTTCGCCGCAGGCCTGACGCGTTATGAATCCGTTCAACTAAAATTTTCCGAATTTCAGACTCAGATTACCGCTGAATCCATTCAAAGCATAAGAATCAGTATTCATCAGATACAGCTTTGAGGTAAGCCGGTATGATGTTCCGATTGCAATCCGCATAAAGCGTGCTACATTGAGTTCGATTTCAACACCCGGCTCGAAAATGAAAAATGCATTGGCATCCCATACTTTCGGCTCATTGTAATAATCATAATTATTCCAGTTAGGATCATATTCAACATAAGCAATGCCGCCAGCTCCCATAATGATCGGGAAAGCCAGATGAACCGGACTGAAAGGTGCAAAAACAGGCTCGAACAGGAATCCGCCATATCCTCCGGCAAGACTTACAGTAGTGTTATCAACAATTATGTTTTGGTACTGAAGATTGTTCACAAAACCTGTTCCGGCCAAGCCGAAAGTGAAATGATGGTCAATCAGCCAGCCGCCTTTAAATCCGGCCATGAAGGCGTCTTTGCCATCGATTTGTGCATAAGAAAAAGTCAAAGCGCCGTAACCGCCGTGTGATGTTTGGCCATCTCTTCCAAAAACGGTTCTGTATTCGGGTTGGCTACGTTCCTGTGAGTATCCGGACACGAACAGTCCAAGAAAAATCATAATTCCGATGATGCGTTTCATGTTTGTTGGTTTTAAAAATTATACTTGATTGTTAATGCAAAGTCGCCCATGGCCAGCCTGAAGATATCGTAGCCAAAAAGCTCAAAAAATGGTTTATAATCGATTCCGAATGTGAAAGGAACGGCAAATACACGGTATTCTGCTCCAATAATGCCATCACCACCCAAGATGAATCTGCTGTTATGGTAATCATAATCAGGAGGATAATTGTTATAACCGAGCCAGCGATCGCTGGGTGTTCTCATATATCCCAGATGTGCACCAAAACCATAATAGGCATAGAAATGATCGCCGAATTTCAGGGCAACGGGTGTGTATTGTTCGATCAAACCGGTAATCTGCAGTCCGTTGTTGCGAAAACTCATCAGGGCCTTTATATCCCGCTCTTCATGGTAGAAATACTGGAAAGTGATACCGGATGATAATCCACCACGTAATCCGATGGCATTCCGCATGAACTGTGCTGAAAGAGTTCCACTTAGGAAAAGAATGAAAATCAATAGTTTATATTTCATAGAAACGTATTTTATTGTTTTACAACTCTGCCCGAACCCGAAATGCTTTGATAAACAACCGGATTTCCGCGATAATAGATATAACCGCTGCCCGAGATAGTCGCATCCAGCAGATCATCCACACTTACATAAATGTTTCCCGATCCCGAAATTGATGCTGTGCACTCCAGTTGAGGCATCTGGTAAGCATAAATATTTCCCGAACCACTGATATGCATGTCGCTGATATCGGTAATTCCTGACATATTGATCGATCCCGATCCCGAAATTTCGGCATGGACATTCAATGCATCGGCGTTTACTGTTATATCCCCTGAACCGTTCACGTTCAGATATAAATCACTGACATACAGATCAGAAGCATCAATGCTTCCGGATCCATTAACTTCCAGACCATCCACTGACGGAGCATATACCGTTACAATAATCGGAATGGTGTTGTTGATGCAGGAGCGTTCCTGTGTTTCGATATACAGTTTGCCGCCTGAAACAGAGGTGCGGATATACTGAATGATATTCGACTCTGCATCTACTATCACTTCATAGGTGTCGGAGGGCAGAACACGCACGTCGAACGAGCCGTTGCAGCGCACTTCATGGAAGTCAGCCACTGATCTTGATTCACCGATAGGATATCCGTTTCCTTCGATGCAGCCAATGTCATTCACACAACCACTGCTGAGCAGGACTACGAGCAGCATGAATGCCATTGAGGTTTTAAAAATGTAGTTTTTCATGTGATGATAATTTTTTATATGATTGATAATTAGTGTTTAATAAAGATATTGAGTTCGCCTCCACTGATATCAAATTTCCAGTTTGAACGACTACCTTTTCCGAGTTTGCCTTTAAAAAACTGTGAATCAGGCTGAGTTGTCAGATTTTGTTTTTCAATGTCTGACATCGATGGTGGCATATTGATTTTTGCATTACGGGCGGATGTGACTTCAACTTCTGCATCTGTTGACGGCTGAGCATAGATATTTGTTACTGTGAAATCTGATTTTAGCTGTAAAAAACCAAGTTCGGCGGATGGCTCGAGCAGCTGAAGGCTACCGTAAGAGCTTGTCAGCATACAATCAGTGTTCAGTTCCTTGATGGTGAGTCGTGAAAAAGAGGTTGATCCGGTAATGGAGCCCAGTTTTTCGATGGTGATTTTATCGCGTCGTGAATCGAGGTTAAGTTGCTCCAATTCAGTTATTTCTACGGTTGATGAGCGGCCTGTCAGACTAAGTTTTTTGGCTGATGAAAGATTCATTTCGGAGTAATTCAGCTCAATTCTGCCATCTTCGATATGGTTGATGCTCGCATTTCCAAACTCGATCATGATCTGGCTGCGGCCGCTTAGATTATTGGCCTGCAAATTGCCATTCGAAAGGCGAAATTCTGTATTGTTCTGATGATCAGTAGTATATATATTTCCAAAACGGTTATCAATCTTCACTTTCAAATAGTTAGGAAGATACACGGTGTACTGGATGCTGGCTGCATTTCCGGTATTCATCACGGTCTTGGTCATATCCGAAAGTTCGTTCCACAAGCTTCCGGAACCTGAAAATGTGGTCGTAGCGTTTACATAATAGGGAGAGTTGTTAAACACAACATCGATCTCACTGAAAAGCTTGTCGACACGCTGTGGTTTAGGATCAGCCACCCGAAGTTCAACCTCAAAACGGACTGAATCCTTTTCCCATTCAACCAGATGAATATTTCCATATTTATTCGTGATGGTAAGCTGGGTAGTTTTGCTCACAGCAAAGCTTTTATCGAAATGCTTTGAGCGTTCGTACATTTGCGCCTGAAGGGAGAAATTGATCCCAACAATAATCAAAATACTGATAATAAACCTATTAGATAACATGTCCTGCCTCACTTTCTTTACTGTTTCCGTTTGATTTAAGCTGTTGCAAAACGTCTTCAAGAATTTCGAGTTTCACGCGATAGTGCTGAATCATGGCTTCGATCACTTCTTCACCGGCAACCTGATCAGAGAGATCCTGTTCGAGTTCTGCGTATATTTTATCCATATTTTTCAATTCTTCGTCAAGCTCGGTCCGAAGGGCCGGGTTGCTGCCCGTGAGTTGAAAAACCTGTTTCTCTTTCTGATTAATTAGTCCTGAATAATAGGCTTTTGCCTCAAAAAAGGCTTCCATTGCAGGTGAATTTTTGCTTTCACTCATACCGGAATTGTCACTGGCAGGAGTGTGGTGAACCCATCCGCTGACGAAATATCCGGCCACGAAAATGGCAGCTGCGGCAGCTACACGCAAAAACACTGGTAAAATCCGGCGCTTTGTGGTTTTTTGGCTTGCTTCGATCTTGTACCAGAGGCCCTCTGAGGGTTCCAGTTCGTCGAAAGCATCCCTGTTTTCGGAGATAAATTGTTCCAAACGATCAGTTTTCATAGCCTTTTTGCATTAAAATCTGTTTCACATGCAGTCGTGCACGCATATATTGTGTTTTGGATGTTGAAACCGAAATACGAAGAATATCCGCAATCTCGTGATGGTCATAACCTTCGAGGACATAGAGTGAAAAAATCATTCGGCTGCCGTCGGGCAGGTTTTCCATGGCTGATTTCACTTTTTCAACACTCAGTTCCGGAAGCAGCATTTCCTCTTCGCTTCTTTGCTCAAACACTTGCATATCTTCAAAAAACTGAAGTGAAGTTTTGCGTCGGCGCAACTCATTCAAACAACGGTTGATCACGATTTTCTTCAGCCAACTCCCGAATGATGATTCAAAGCGGAAATTATTCATCTTTTTGAAGGCTTCGGTGAAGGCTTCCTGCAGCATATCCTCAGCATCGGTGGAGTTGCGCATCAGGCGGTAACTCACGTTCAGCATGGATTTTGCATAAAGTTTATACAACTCATACTGCGCTTTGCGATCGCCGCCTGCGCTCAGCCTTACCAGATCACTGTGGATATCGATGACGGAAGTTTCCAATTTTTCCTTCATTTTCGTTTTCATGTCCATTGACACCAAAAAAGGGAAAGGGTTGCAATGAAGGATAAAAATAATTGAAATATTTTCAGAAATTCCAGATTGAATGGAAAGTTACAGAAGAAATGTCAACAAAAATATTGACATTAACTCTTGTATTTCAGTTGTTTATCAGAACGGAAACGAAAAATATCATTTTTTCGAAAGTTTCCTTGTCAGATCAAGCAAACCATTAATAATTGTGAGCGGATGGGCCGGGTTGCCCGGAATGTACAGATCGATGTGGTATTTTTCGAGAAAGCGTCGATTCAGAGCCGGACTTCCGGCAAAAATGCCTCCGCTGATTGCGTCAGTGCCCACAAGAACAATAATCTTTGGATCGGGAACAGCGTCATAGCAGATCTGCAAGGGAACAGCCATATTCTCCGAAATGGGTCCTGTAATCACGATTCCGTCGGCATGACGTGGCGAAGCGACAAACTCAATCCCGAAGCGTCCCATGTCAAACTGAACGTTGTTAGCGGCGTTCAGTTCCCATTCGCAGCTGTTGTCGCCGGCTGCCGAAACCTGCCGTAATTTCAGTGAACGTCCAAAAACACGGTGAATTTCTTTCCTGACGGTTTCCGGATTCACCTCAATGGCCTTATCCTCATCTTCATGAATAATCAGGCGCTCGCGTTCGTTTGACGACAATTTATAATCTTTGGTGAACATCACTTTGTCAGGAAACGCCCTTGCGCACTCACCGCAGAAAGTACATTTGCCCAGATCGATGCTGACCGGTTGTAATGAAATGGCATGGGTCGGGCACAAATCACGCAAGGCTGATTCATCAACTTTTGCCTTACTGATCACCGGCCGGCCTCTGAAAACACCTGGAACCTCAACCGTTGTTACATTGGGGATGAACTGTTTTCCCTGGTGGTATAGTATTTTTATGTTTTCGAGCATAATTGAAAGTGGTTTTTATAGTTCTGGTTTTAAAAAGAATGTTTTATCAAGGACGGAAGTCGGAAGACGGAAGTGGATTTTTCATTGTGAATGTGATTGTTCTCATTATTATAAAGCCTTTTTTATTTTTTATCTATTTTCTTATATCAATTGACTTCGGTCTTCCGTCTTCGGTCTTCTGACTTCGTGCTTCCGACTTCCAACCTTTTAATTCTATAAATCATTCCCGCAATACGACAAATTAAAACTCTTGTTACAAACCGGAAAATCGGATATTTCATTGTTTCTGACCGCCAATGCCAGCGCAAGCCAGTTATGAAACGAAGGATCTTTGATTTTGTACAGGATAAGTTCTCTTCTCGCATCTGTAATGGCACAGTGACAGATTTCGCCCCGCCAGCCTTCAACCAACGAAAGGGTAAAAGCATCCGGCTTCGGATTCTCCAAACGGGTATCGGGCGCTATCTGCTTCGGAATATTGCCCATCAACTGCCGCAGATACTTCATGCTTTGTTTCACTTCCTGTTTCCTGATCTGCACCCTCGAATACACATCGCCATGGTGTTTGATGATGGGGGTATGTTGTAATTCCGGATAAATGCCATAAGCATGAGAAGCACGGATATCCCGGTTCAAGCCTCCCATACGTGCCGCCATGCCAACTGCCCCGATTTTCAAAATATCTTCCATAGACACGACCCCTGTTCGCTCCAATCGTGATAAAACACTGGGTAATTTCGATATTTCATCGCTCATCTCGTCAAAATCAGGCTCAAAAGCATCGAAAACTTCCTTGAGCCTTTCGGCAAGTTCTGGTGTAAAAGGAAACTGGTTCCGGCCGGGCCGGACAAAACCTTTGGCAAGCCGATTTCCACACCATTCCTGCATAAAGTTGATGATAGGCGTGCGAAGTCGTCCGTAAACTGAACTGCCCAACTGATAAGCGATATCAGTGCACACAGCACTTAAATCGCCCGTATGGATTGCCATACGCTCCAGTTCAAGTGCCAGCAGACGCGAAAAATGAATGTCATCGGTGGCTTCAAAACCGCATAGACTTTCCCAAAGATAAGTAAAGGCTGATGTGTGCCCGACCACAGTGTCACCGGCAATGTTTTCGGCCAGTGTGGCACGCTGAAGCATGCTTTTCTTTTCGAGAAAAAGCTGCTCAATGCCGCGATGCTGATAGCCAAGCTGAATTTCGAGATGCAGGATCTGTTCGCCATTGCAAATAAACCTGAAATGACCGGGTTCGATAACGCCGGCATGGATAGGACCAACGCCCACCTCGTGCAATTCTTCGCTTTCAATGGAAAAGAAGGGATAATTGGCAATCATTTCTGATTTATCAACGCGGTTTTGTGCATACCTGACAGGTTTCAGCCAGGGATGATCGCTGTATTCGATTCCGAAATTTTCGTGAATCTCACGCTCGTATTTCTCAAAACAAAGCAATTTCGAAGTAAAGGATTTCAATGTTGCATCCGCCTTGACCAAACAAGCCGAAACATAAATTTCATGGCTGGAATCATCGGCAATGCAACAAATCAGTTTCACCTGATTATCAATCAAATAACCAAAATAATTCACGCAATGCCGTTCAGGATGATCAGTAACAAGCCCAATGTTGAGATCAGAAAATGCCTCATAGGCTGAAACCGGAATATCCGCAACAGGGATCGTCTGATGGTTTTTTATGCTGATAGATTTCATATCATTTGGGTAATAAGGTGATACTGTCGTTGATTAAAGACAC
>CAZVKW010000110.1:4192-9823 GCA_964627945.1 uncultured Lentimicrobiaceae bacterium | reverse complement strand
ATTCCTTTTGAAGTTTGAATCTGAAGAATATAGCTCCCTTCCGGAAGATCTTTTACAGATATGGACTTTTGTCCCGAAACGGTTTTTATTGATTGTCCGTGTGTATTTAAGATATCGATTTGCGTGATTTCTTCATTATCAGATAGTTCGATACTGATGATATCCCTGACCGGATTCGGAAATACCTTCATTTCAGTTTGTTCTGAAGCCATTTCAGATGTTCCGACAAACTCATCCACATTGATTTTATACATTGATCGTCCGTAAGTAGCCACGACCAGCATCCGCATTTCTGGCTGAAAGGTGAGATCAATCATTGGAACATTGGGCAGGTTATCACCCACCGGAATCCAGGTTTCGCCCAGATTCACTGTCCCGAAAACACCCATATCACTTGCCACATACAAGGTTGAATCCTGCTCCGGATCTGGAATTATATCGCTGATAGGAGCTTCGGGCAAATCACCGGAAATATCGGTCCACGACTGGCCGAAATCTGTTGTACGGTAAATATGTGCTATATATTCGTCAATACGGTAGCCTGAAAAAGTGACATAGGCAGTGGCTTCATCGAATGGATCGGCAGAAATACGTGTGACCCAGCGTTCAGGCAAGTCGGCCGATACTTTGGTCCAGTTCAGTCCGGCATTTTGTGTTACCCAGACATTTCCATCATCGGTTCCGGCATAAATAATATCCTGATTTACTGGTGAAACAGAAATAGTTGTTGTTGTACCGAAAGTCTGGTTGTATTGACCCGGACCATTCGTCAAATCAGGGCTGATAGCTGACCAGCTTACAGCGCGGTTAACAGAACGATAGACTTTATTGCTTCCGAAATACAATGTTGCCGGGTTCACCGGATCGAAAGTGAGGGGCGACATCCAGTTGAAGCGGTCTGAGCCTCCCAATCCGTTTGTGGCACCCGAAAACGAAGTTCCTCCATTGGTTGAACGGCCAAGGCCACCGTATTGATATTCAGCATAAACGTACTGATTGTTGATCGGATCCACTTTTACCACAAATCCGTCTCCACCATATATTTCGGCCCAATCGTTTGTGTTTCCGGTCATGGTGCGGATCGTTCCATTGTCCTGAGCACCGCCATACAAGCGTTCCGGATGTTGTTGATCGATTTCCGAAGTGTAAAATTGTGTGATCGGTAGGTTTTCAATATGATTCCAGGTACTTCCACCGTTTTGCGAGGTATAAACACCTCCATCATTACCCAGGACCACAAAATTCGTGTTTTGCGGGTGTGCATACAGATCGTGCTGATCAACATGCACCGAATAGCCCACATTTGACCATGAACTGCCTCCGTTGCTGGTTTTAAACAAATCAAAACCTATTGCAAAAACAATGTTCGGATTCGTTGGATCAATACGCAGACGGCCAAACCACCATCCATAGGAGGAATATATATTGTTCAGAGCGGCATCGTTGGTTTGTGTCCAACTGTCGCCATAATTTGTCGATTTGAAAACACCATCGAAATATCCGGTTTTGTCGGCGTAAATTGCATAAAGAACAGATGGATCAGACGGAGCCACGGTAATTCCGATCCGTCCGACATTGGCGGAAGGCGAAGGTAGTCCTGTTGTAAGTTGCTGCCAGTTTTCACCACCGTCGAACGAACGCCAGATTCCGCATGATGGGCCACCATACACACGTTCATCCGGACGACGAATACGTTCCCACATCGCAGCATACACGTTTTCAGGGTTTTGCGGATCGAGCAAGATGTCAATTGCACCGGTTGAGTCGTTCAGAAACAGTACTTTCTCCCAGCTTTGTCCGCCATCGATGGTTTTGAATACACCCCGTTCGTCATTTTTTGAGAACATCCTGCCCATAGCCGCTACATAGCAGATATCAGGATTCTGGGGATGAATCGCCATTCGGCCAATACTTCCACTGGTTTCTAGACCACAGTTTGTCCACGAATCACCACCATTCTCTGATTTGAAAACACCCAAACCATCATACGAAACCGAGCCACCACCGGCATTTGCTTCGCCTGTTCCAACATAAATCACGTCAGGATTGGAAGGTGAAAGAACGATATCACCGATTGAAAGGCTGGGCTGATCATCAAAAATTGTTTGCCATGATAATCCTGCATTTTCGGTTTTGAAAACACCACCTGAAGCTGCACCAACATAAAAAATCTGCTGATCTGAGGGATTCAGGGCAACTGCCGAAATTCTGCCTCCAACATTCACCGGTCCGGCAAGTTCCCAACTGAAGTATCTGTTTCGGGCTGCATGTTTATTTTTCAGCTCTTTCGCCTGATTCAATGCTGTCTGATAAGCTGTATAATTGATCTCGACAGCAGGCCAGGCACGCTGTAGGTAAAACCATTCGCTGGGTTTCTTTTCGGGACTCTTTTTGAGTTCTTTACTATTATTAAAATACAGGAAGCCAATTGCTGCAGCAATTGCGGCAACAGAAGTAAAAATCAATTTTTTCATCGTTGAAATGTTATATCAGATATTCGGTTTTTTCATAAACAGTTCTGTAAAGATACTGCCTGAAAGTGTTCTGATTACTGGTTGTTTTTAAGTTTCTGCCTGAAAGCTTCAAATGCTTCTTCCACGCTGTCGTCGAACTTCTGTTGAAGAGCGCGATAAGCCTCGAGCAAACGCGTAGCTGCAGGAGTAAGGTTGGAGAATCCTCCATCTTTTCCTCCGCGCTGGCGGTCGATGAGGCTGTAGCCCAGGATCTTCTCGGCTTCCTGAATATCTCCCCATGCCTTTCGGTAGCTGATGCCCAAAGCCTCAGAAGCTGCTTTGAGCGAACCTTTTTCATGAATCAGGCTGAGCAGATTGTAGGTAATATCATCCACACGTCCATCACCTACAAGGCCTGATAACCAGATCTTATAGTTCAGGAACACATCTTTTTTATCTGGACGCAGAAGTTTGCTCATTTCAAAGCGAAGATACATTTTTTTCCGCTTTAACTTACAGTACCTGAAAGCTCTTGAAGGTTTTAGTGAGTTTTACAATATTTCATATTTAGAAAGGTCTTGTTGTTTTACAAATGAGAAAAACTAGTCATGATCAGACAGAAATAATTGCTGTTTCAGATTTCGTGCAGGGTTTAAATACTTGGTCATAATTGCGAAAATTATTTTATTCTGCTCAGATTTCAGAAATAAAATTCAGTCATACTTATTTTAAAAGATTTATCATTGTTTCCTCAATGAATAAATTGTAAATTTAACCCTGAGTAAAACACGCGAAGCCTTAGGATACTGTACAACCGAAATAGTAAATATTTTGATTTTCAGACATTTTGTAGTACTTTTCGGGTTTAGTTTGCTTTATTATTTCGGATGGATCTCAGGAAAAGCATGAGTTTTTTGATTGATCCGGCTTTTCTTTCTGATTCAGAATGAGTTTTTTTATTTCGGATTTCGGATTAAATGATCAGATTATGAATCATACAATCAGAATTTTATTCGTTGAGGATAATACCACGGATTATAAACTGGCTTTGGATGTTCTAAGGTCAGAAGAAGTTGATTTTGAATCATTTGTAGTTGATAACGAAAAGCAATTAATTCATCAGCTCGAACAGTTTCATCCGGATATTGTAATTACTGATTATTATCTTCCGACGCTCAATGCTATGAGGGTGTTGGAACTGATGCATTCTCAAGCTCCTGATTTACCGGTAATTGTGCTTACTGGTACCACAAATGATACCATTGCTGTCGAATGTTTACGCGCAGGTGCAGTTGATTATCTGATCAAAACGAATATGCTCCGACTACCTTTTGCTGTGAATGAAGCACTTGAGCATGCACGGATGCTTAAGCACAGGAATAAGGCAGTTGCAGACCTGGAAGCCAGTGAAAAAAAATACAGATCCTTTATTGAGCAATCAACAGATGGAATATTTGTCGTAAACGAACTTGGCAATTACCTTGAAGTAAATCCTTCCGGTTGCCGTATGACTGGCTATACAGAAGAGGAATTGCTGAAAATGAATGTTCTGGATTTCAATGTGGATAAAGAAATCAGAACGGAAAAAACGATGTTTGATGAACTTCGTGTCACAGGCAAAGGAAGGCTCGAAACAGGATTTAGAAGAAAAGATGGTTCTATCGGTTGGTGGATCATTCAGGCCAGGAAAATATCTGATAATCTGTATGTTGGATACACAAATGATATTACAGAAGAAAGGGAAAATGAAATTTCGCTCATCCAGAGTGAGAAAAAGTACAAGTCACTGGTTGATGAGATGGCACAAGGACTGGCGGTTCATGAAATCATTCAGAACGAGGCCGGAGAGGTAGTTGATTATCGATTTCTGGATGTGAATGACAGTTTTGTTGCTATGACAGGACTCAGCAAGTCGGAACTGATAGGCAAAACAGTAATGGAAGTGATGCCTGAAACAGAGAAAGTGTGGATTGAACGCTACGGCAAAGTAGCCCTAACTGGCAAGTCGGATAGTTTTGAATCTTATACTAATACTCTAGGTCGTTATTACAATGTAATCGCATACAGACCTCAACCTCAACAATTTGCTGTAATTGTGACTGATATTACCAAACGAAAACTGGATGAAGAAGCCTTACAGAAAAGCGAAGAGAAATACCGCCTGATTGCTGAAAACTCAGCCGATGTGGTATATATACTCGATCTGGAGTTTAACTATGTTTACCTGAGTCCGTCGGTTGAACGTCTTACTGGCTATTCACTTGAAGAGAATCTTGCACACAAGGCCGATTATAATTTTGCTGAAGGTTCAAAAAAACGAATATTGGAAATTTTCCTTTCAGAACTTGAATCTCAACTTACAAACAAACCTGATCCTGACCGTTGGATCGTTTTTCATGGAGATATTGTTCATAAGGATAACCGGATCGTTAACGTCGAGGTACGTGTTAAATTTATTTATGATCAAACAGGCAGAGTTACCGGAATATCAGGGGTTAGCCGCAATGTGACCGATCAGGTCATCGCCGAAGAAGCTCTAAAAAATTCCGAAGAAAGATATAAACTGCTCTTTGAGAATTCGAACGATGGAATTGTTGTCACGAATGAGAAATACATGGTTTTCGCAAATACGAAAATGCATGCTATGATGGGACTAGAGCATGATTTGTACACCACAGAATATGCCAGCTTGATTGATCCTGAAGATAGACAAAAAGTTTTGGAATCCTATTATAATCTGGTTGTTTCAAATATTCCTATTCAAAAAATACAGGCAAGGTTTAACCTTCCTAAAGGAGAATCAAAATGGTTTGAACTGAGTGCTGTAAATATTGAATGGGACGGAAAACCAGCTGCATTAAGCTTTTTAGCAGATATTACCGAGCAGAAAAGGGTGAGTGATTCACTTCGTGAACGTGAAGAAATGCTTACTGCAATTGCATCCTCTGTCCAGGATGGAATTTGCATGGTTGATGCTGACGGCAATATTGTGTATTGGAACAAAGCCGCTGAAAATATCTTTGGTTATACGAATGATGAAATCAAGGATATTAATCTCAATGAATTAATCTCTCCCAAGAGCGAAGATGATTCACAACTTATATTTATTGATTTTATTAGAAAAGCTGAGGGGAAACTGGTTGCAGAGAACATTACTGAAATTGCCGGTAAACATAAG
>CAZVKW010000110.1:0-4092 GCA_964627945.1 uncultured Lentimicrobiaceae bacterium | reverse complement strand
GTTTTGGGAGGTGTTGGGATCGTTGAAGATGTTACGACTGATAAATTGGCTGAGCGTGAATTGAAAGAGTCTCGCGAAAGATTTGAAAAATCCTTCTATTCAAGTCCGGCAGCCATGTCTATTGTCGAAAAAGAAACGAACAAAATCGTCGATGTTAACGATGCGTGGTGTAAATTACTTGATTATGAACATGATGCAGTTATCGGTTGTGACCGTTACGACTTCGTGCGATTATCTGAAGAAACAAAAATCCGTATTTCCAATGAACTGGAAGAAAAGCATTCAATCCGTGAAATGGAAGTCACATTTATCAACAAAACCGATGAAAGGGTTATAGGTCTGTTATCTGTTGAAGAATACGAAATTGGTGGAAAACCATTTATTTTGAATACGATGATGGATATTACAGAAAGAGAATCTGCCATTGATGAACTGCTGAAACTTAGCAGAGCTGTAGAACAGTCACCTGTATCCATCGTGATCACTGACCTTGAAGCAAACATTGAATATGTAAACCCTAAAGCATGTGAGATATCTGGTTATCTGCCAAAAGAATTGATTGGGAAAAATCCTAAATTGTTAAGCGCGGGAACAACCAGTCCTGAAGAGTATGAAAGAATGTATAAGGTTATAAATGCCGGAGGAATATGGCACGGAGAGTTTCATAATAAAACGAAAACAGGTGAAGATTTCTGGGAATCAGTTTCAATCTCACCGGTGATCAATGGCGAAGGTGATATGACACATTATATCGCTATCAAAGAGGATATTACAGAAAGGAAACGAATCCAGCGAAGTTTACGGGAAAGTGAAGAAAGGTATCGCAGTATGTTCTCAGGAAATCCTCTGCCGATGTATATTATCGATGTCGAAACTCAGCGATTCCTTGAAGTAAACCATGCAACAGAAATTGAATATGGTTATAGCAGTGCTGAGTTTCTGGAAATGTGTATGGAAGATATTAAAATGCCTGAAATGGACCAAATTCAAGACCTGGAAGGTAAGGAAGATCTAAATTCACAGAAACTTAATCAAAGTAAGCATATAAGAAAAGATGGGTCTGCGGTGGATATTGAACTCATTTCGCACACAATTGTATCACAGAATGGAAAACAGCTCAGGCTGGTCCTTGAAAAGAATATTACAGAAAAGCTGAATGCAGAGCGCGCTCTGATGAAAGCCAAAAATCTGGCCGAAGCAAGTGACCGACTAAAAACTTCCTTCCTAAACAATATTTCACACGAGGTCAGAACTCCTTTGAATGGTATCATGGGAGGTGTTAGCCTGATAGCAGATCCTGATCTGACAGAAGACGACCGGAAAGATATTTATGATATTATCAACCAGAGTACCGATAGACTGATCCAAACAATTACTGATTTCATGGATATATCACTGCTTACTTCAGGTAATATGGAGAAATATCTGAAAAACGTAAATCTAACATTGCTATTAAGCAAAGTTTACCAGCGTTTTCATGTCGCAGCCACTGCAAAAGGAATTGATTTTAAACTCAATATTCCTGAAAACTCAGAATCTTCTTTACTCGAAACTGATGAAGAACTGGTATTTAAATCATTGTGTCAGCTTGTTTCTAATGCCGTGAAATTCACCAATAAAGGCAGTATTACGCTGGGCTATAAAGTCAATAGGAATGAACTTGAGTTCTTTGTGGCCGACACCGGAATTGGAATCAGTGATGATGCCCAAATCAGGGTATTCGATTCGTTCAGCCAAGAAGATAACAGCAGTGTCCGAAAGTTTGAAGGTACGGGATTGGGTCTTGCGATCGTGAAAGGAATTGCGACATTGCTTGGCGGTAAAGTTATGCTGGAGTCGCTAAAAGGCAAGGGTTCAGTCTTTTCATTCATTATTCCTGCAGGCAGACTAGCTCATATTGAATCACCTGTGGCTGAGATGATTCCATCAGTTCGGACCGAGCAGCCAGTTATCCTAATCGCTGAAGATGATGAATCGAACTTTTTTGTTCTTGAAATCGTCATCAAGAAAACGATGGGGGCCAGGGTTATTCGCGCAGTGAACGGGATTGAGGCTATTGAATATTGTCGGAATAATCCGGCAATCACGCTCGTACTGATGGATATCAAGATGCCGGAAATCGATGGGCTAGAAGCAACCGGGATAATTAAAAAGTTCAGGCCCGATTTGCCCATTATTGCTATAACTGCATATGCAATGACAGGAGATGAGCATAAAGCACTCAGTGCGGGCTGTGATGACTATCTTGCCAAACCCATTTCGATGAAAGCCCTCGTGGCCAAGCTCGAAGCCTTTGGCATGGTAAAAAAAGCCAACAATACTAATTAACGATTATTCATTTTTGATTTATTCAAATTACGCCAATGAGTTTTCAACATAAAAAAACGTTCAATGTCCAGATAGGCGATCTACCAATTCCCTTGATTGTTACCGACAAGAACGGTGTCATTCTTGCATCAAACCAGTCTGCACAGACACTCGCTGCCTGTTCAACTGAAGCCCAGACTGGTAAGCTGCTGTCCTATTTCTTTGTTTCTTTGAATCATGCATATACTTTTGTGCCACATGAAAATTCCTGTTCAGATGAGGCCCCGGTAGTTTTTTCATGTTTGCCTACAATTAGCGGTTCTGGTATCAGGCAGTTATTAGTGAATTGTACCCTCATCTCATCAGAGTCAGTTGAGGAATCCTGGCTATGGACTTTTACTTCGGTCGATAATCATTACGCACATATTGAAGGTGCTGGTAATCAAGGAGAGGAAAGATATAAATTACTGCTTGACAATGCTTTCGATGCTATTTATCTTTTAAAAGACGAACATTTTTTATATGTAAACAAAAAATTCACAGATTTAACAGGATACACATTTGAAGAAGCAACCCATACTGATTTCGATTTGAATGTTACACTTACTCCGAAAAGTAGATTAATACTCGAGGAGAGAGGCAGAAAAAGAAAAAATAATGAAATTCTGGATCCTTCTTATCGATTTGAAATAGTTGATAAAACGGGCAAAATTCACCAGGTTGAGATTAGTACTGTGCAAATTACCATTGAAAATAATTGGGAAATATTTGGAATAATCAGAGATATTACAGAACAGACCGAGGTTAAAAATGCGCTGGAATGGGAAAAGACATATTTTGAAAATCTATACAGCAGTGTGCCCTACGGGATAGTTTTGGTGGATGAGTCTGATAATGTGCTCGATATCAACAAAGCATTTGTTGGGATGTTCGGGTATACACTCGAACAGATGAAAGGAAGCCAGCTCAATAATTTCATTGTGCCAGATTTTCTTAAAAAAGAGGGTAGCTTTCTTACAACTAAAATTACGTCCGGTGAAACTATTGAGATAGAGACTGTTAGAAAACGCAAAGATGAGAAGTTAATCCACGTTAGAATTATTGGAAAGCAAACATTTGCCCCTGATGGTAAAATGCTTGTTTTTGGAATTTATCAGGATATTTCGGAAAGAGTTGCTTTCAATAGCAAGTTAAATCAGCAAAAACTCTATTTCGAACAGTTGTTTCAAGCCATACCATATGGCATCCTTCTCATTGGTGCTGATAATTCCATTCAAGATTGTAATGAAGGATTTATCAATATTTTCGGCTACAGCTTTGCCGAATTGCTATATGAATTCGACTTTTCCACCTTTATTCCAACAGAACTGAAACAAGAGGCAGCAGATATCTCCGAAAGGGTAAATCAGGGTGAAAAAGTATATATTGAAACAAAACGACTTCAAAAAGACGGTAATATTGTTGATGTTGCGATTACGGCCAAACTGTTGAAAAGAACGGATGAAGAATCAAAGATTATGGCCATTTTTCAGGATATAAGTGACCGGAAATCAGCTGAGAAAGATCTCGAATTTGAACGCAGACTGATGGATAGTCTTCTTGATAACTTACCTGATACAATTTATTTCAAGGACACCGAAAGCAGGTTTATCAGGGTAAACCGTGCACAGGCCGATGTTTTGGGAGTGAATAGTCCGAACGAAGCAGTTGGAAAAAGCGATATCGACTTTTTTAATGATGAACATGGCGAGTTTACGAAAATCGAAGAAAAAAAGATTTTTGAAA
>CAZVKW010000109.1:0-10029 GCA_964627945.1 uncultured Lentimicrobiaceae bacterium | reverse complement strand
GACGAGACAATCATACCCGACTGCGTCGGGATGCCTTCGACGGATTTTCTGCCATTTTGAAATTCACCGGCCCGCCTGCCTGCCGCCTGATCATGCCTGCGCGCTGCTTCGAGAGTTAATTAAACTTTCATTAAATGATTTTTGGTTCGAAATCAGGACACGACATCTATACAGACAGATCATCGAAATCAATCAATATTCGTTTATAGCAGTACACTTTATTTTTTGAATCTGATCCGAGCCCTCAACAATAGAAACTTCGGAATAATACTAAAACTCCGTGATACTCCGTGTTTTCCTCCTGAAACTCTGTGGTAAAAATCATTCAAACACATAGGCATTGATGGCAATCAGGCGAAGCAGCACAAAAAAACGCTATCTTTACAGCCCAAAGCAGGAATTAATGCTGGTTATTCAGTCCGTTTGATTGAACTAACTTCGGAAATATCAACAAATTATTGTTCGTAAATTTGTTATTACCGAAATAAGTTTCTATTTTTGCACCCCCGTTTTGGGATAAGTACGTACTATTTCTACAACAGAAACATTAAGAGTCAGATGAATACATTGAGTTACAAAACCATTAGCGTGAACAAAGAGAACGCTAACAAAGGATGGGTAGTCATCGATGCCGAGGGCCAGATTTTAGGAAGATTAGCATCGAATGTAGCCAAGATCCTCAGGGGCAAAAACAAGCCCTCCTTTACTCCCCACAGTGATTGTGGCGACAACGTGATCGTGATCAATGCCGAAAAAATCGCATTGACCGGTAACAAAATGGAAACAAAATATTACATCCGTCACTCAGGTTATCCGGGCGGTCAGAAGATCAGAAGCATTTCTGAACAGATGAAACGTCAGCCTGAAAAAGTGATCGAAATCGCAGTAAAAGGAATGCTCCCAAAAAACATTCTGGGCGCTGAACTTTTCCGCAATCTGTATGTGTATGCCGGTCCTGACCACAAGCATGAAGCACAACAGCCGAAAATCGTAAATCTTAATACAATCAAATAAATCCCATGGAAGTAATCAACGCTTTAGGCAGAAGAAAAACGGCAGTTGCCCGTGTATATCTGAAAAACGGAAATGGCACCATCACCATCAACAAGAGAGATTATAAAGAGTACTTCCCAACAGGAATCCTGCAGTTCGTTGTA
This sequence comes from uncultured Lentimicrobiaceae bacterium, assembly GCA_964627945.1. GTDB lineage: Bacteria > Bacteroidota > Bacteroidia > Bacteroidales > F082 > CAJBPB01. The sequence continues at coordinate 8,872 of CAZVKW010000109.1, read as the reverse complement.
GAACAGCCGCTCATGCTCACCAACAATGTTGGAAAATACGACATTAAGGTGAACCTCGACGGTGGCGGGATCAACGGTCAGGCCGAAGCCCTCAGCCTCGGAATCAGCCGTGCTCTTTGTGAAATTGATGCCGAATACCGTCCAGTGCTGAAAGCCAAAGGACTCATGCGCCGCGACCCACGTATGGTTGAGCGTAAGAAACCCGGACAGCCAAAAGCACGCAAGAAATTCCAGTTCAGCAAACGTTAATCCAACGACTGCTCCGGAATACTTGTTTAGTATCCAAATTGCTGAGACGTCATTGATGAGCTACTCAGCGATTGTCATGAGTGAATGTAAACATTTAACAAACAATTTTTTATGTCAAAAGTAACTTTCGAAGAATTATTAGACGCCGGTGTACACTTTGGTCACTTGCGCCGCAAATGGAATCCCAATATGGCTCCTTACATTTTCATGGAGCGCAACGGAATCCACATCATCGACCTCTACAAAACCCAGGTAAAACTCGAAGAAGCCTCTAACGCAATGCGTCAGTTAGCCCGTTCAGGCAAAAAAGTGCTCTTCGTAGCCACCAAGAAACAGGCAAAAGCCATCGTTTCGGAAGAAGTTGCAAAAGTTGGAATGCCTTATGTTACCGAACGCTGGCCCGGCGGTATGCTCACCAATTTTGCCACCATCCGTAAAGCCGTTCGCAAAATGGTAAACATCGACAAACTCATGGTAAGTGACTCATACATGAACCTGTCGAAACGTGAAAGACTCCAGATTCAGCGCGAACGCGAAAAACTCGAAAAGAACCTCGGTAGTATCGCCGACCTCAACCGTCTGCCTTCAGCTATCTTCGTTGTTGACGTGATCAAAGAACACATCGCCATCGCAGAAGCACGCAAACTCAATATCCCAACTTTCGCTATCGTTGATACCAATTCAAACCCGAACATCATCGATTTCCCGATCCCGGGCAACGACGACGCTTCGAAATCTATCTCGCTGATCGTGCGTGCCATGACAGAAGCCATTGAAGAAGGAATGAACGAACGCAAAATGTCGAAAGACAAGAGTCATGATGACGCATCTGATGAGGATGATGACTACAACGGCCCACGTTTCGACGACGAAGACGATGAAGACGCTCCTAAAAAAGGTGCTCCTAAAAAAGAAGAAGATGGTCCTGCAAAAGCAAAACGCCCTCGCAGACCAATCTCAAAAAAGTAAAACAAAAAAGCTAAACATATTATGAATATTACCGCTTCTCAAGTTAATGAGTTACGCAAGGTTACCGGCGCCGGAATGATGGACTGCAAGAAAGCTCTTGTAGAAAGTGAAGGCGATATGGAAAAAGCTGTTGACTATCTGCGTAAAAAAGGACAGAAAGTGGCTGCCAACAGAGCAGACCGCGAAGCAACCGAAGGTGTTGTTGTATCGAAAACAAATGCTGATCATACCTATGCCGCTGTTGTTAAAATAAACTGTGAAACCGATTTCGTTGCCAAAAACGCCGATTTCGTTGCCTATGCACACAGCGTTCTTGATCTTGCCGTAAACAATAAAGTTGCCGATATCGAAACCCTGCTAGCCATGGATTTGAATGGCAGAACAGTTGCCGATACCATTACCGATCAAACAGGTAAAATTGGAGAAAAGATTGAATTAGGCGCTTTTGCAAAGGTTGAATCAGCCGTTACAGCCGCTTATATTCACTCAGGAAACCGTTTGGCCACCATCGTTGCACTGAGCAAAGCAGGTGTTGCCAATGTGAACCAGCTTGGCCACGAAGTAGCCATGCAGGTTGCCGCTATGGCACCGGTTGCCCTCGACGAAAACGATGTACCGCAGGATATTATCCAGCGCGAAATTGAAGTGGGTATGGAACAGGCACGCAACGAAGGCAAAGCTGAAGATATGCTTGAAAAGATCGCCCGTGGAAAACTGAATAAGTTCTATCGCGAAAGCACCCTGCTCAACCAGGATTTCATTCGTGAAAACAAGAAAACTGTTCGCCAGTACCTCAACGATGCCGACAAGGAATTAACCGTTGTCGATTTCAAAAGAGTTGCATTGGGATAGTTTTTCGGAATTACATAAAACAAAAAAAGGAGCTCAAAAGGCTCCTTTTTTGTTTTACGACCGAGAACAGATTTCTATTCTTACATATCTTTTGAAAAACATTAAATGTGCAGTACATTTGTGAATATGCAAGAAAATTAGAAAATAAGTGTATCCATGAAAAAATCAATTTTTATTTTGATCATCTGTCTTGTTCTCCCCTTCTTTTCTTTCGGACAAAGCAGATATGGAATAACAGCAGGTGCCGGTATCAGTAGAATGGATAATTATAAATTCTATTTTGAAAAAGAATCTCAACATTCAATGGTTAATGCCATCGATTATCCTTACGAAAATCTGTTTTCCTGGAATTGTGGTTTTTATTATTACAGATCATTGAATTCAAAACCTATTGAGTGGGGTGGAGAAATACTATTAAATGCCATGGGAGCCTATATCCCTGATGATTCTAAAATTAGTGGTGATGGTAGCGTTTCATATCAATACGAATTCAACGAAAGGTTATTATACATAACCATTCCTTTAATACTTCGTTATAATATACATGCTTGTTGGTATATTCAGGCCGGGCTTACAAACAGTTTACTCATTTCTAAACCTGTAAAAGAATTGAATTTATCAGACACAAAACCATATGATTTTGGCGGAAATCTGGGCTTTGGTATCTGGCTTTTTCCAAAAATCAACCTCGAAATACAGGGATATCACAGTTTTATTCGTATAAATCATATTTCCTGGGCTGAGGAACAATATGCGGTAGATGGTAGTTTGTATAACGGGGCTATAACTGTTTCGCTTAAATATGAACTCGGAAAATGGAAATAAATCAACAAAAAAAAGGAGCTCAAAAGGCTCCTTTTTTTTATCAACCTATATAATTTATACACCAAGCAATTCTTTCACAACAGCCGAAACCACCTGGTTATCAGCACGGCCTGCCACTTCTTTTGTTGCCATTCCCATCACTTTTCCCATATCGCGTATGCTGGTAGCGCCCACAGAAGCAATCACTTTCGAAACGATGGCCTTTAACTCTTCATCACTCATCTGCGCCGGAAGATAGGCTTCGATGATGGCTGCCTGATAATTTTCCTCATCAGCCAGATCGGGACGATTCTGACCAACATAAATACCGGCCGATTCACGGCGCTGTTTCACCAGCTTCTGCAGCAATTTCAATTCAACACTTTCCGGAATTTCACCGCTCGACACGTCTTTTCCGGTTTTTTCGAGCAGCAGAGCTGCTTTGATAGCCCGTAAAGCACCCAGTTTGCGGGTATCCTTGGCAAGCATGGCCTGTTTGATATCGTCGTTTATCTTAATTTCAAGTGACATAGCTTTGTGAGTTTGGAGTTCGAAGTGGGGAGTTCGGAGTGCGATTTGTTTTAAAACTTCCGTCCACTTCGACAAGCTCAGTGGCCGGGATCCGTTCTTCAAACTTCGGTCTTCCGTCTTCCAACCTCCTACTTATTAATCTACATTATCGTGTAAATATGAATTTTCTGATCTTAAACCCGGGCGCTGTTCATTGCTGTTGATGCTGTAGCGCGATACTTCCACCTTATTTTCAACTTCTTCGTTCATTTTCAAACCTTTGCGTTCGTATGCAGGCTGACGTTCCAATTCCTCTATTCCCTCATACGTTTTGAGTTTCATGCTGATGGCTTTGAGTCTGGATTGTCTTTCGAGTGATTTGCGATCCATTTCGGCTCTTTCGGCAGGCATTGATTGCTGCATGCTCACAGGCTCATAACGTGGTTCGGCAGGTGCATTGATCTCGAAGATAATTTCCCGTTCGGGTGAATGAATTTCAAAAACAACATCTTCCACGACCAGTTCAGGCTCATTTTCCTCCATTACAAACTCTTCGGCCATTTCTTCCATCACGATTTCTTCATGCTCATCAACAACATTATGCTCTTCGATGGCCTCAGAAAATACAGTTTCCTGCTTTTCAGGTTCAAACAAGGAATGAATCTTAACCGGCTTCACGTTTGGATTTGTAAGCACCGGCTCAATCGGATGATGTTTTGCAACAGCTTCAGCGACAGGTTTTTCTTCGTTTGTCTGATCACTTAATGAATGAATCTTCACAGGTTTAACACCAGAAAAAGATGAAATGGTTCTTGCCGAATACAAATCATTGATGGTTTTACCATCTTCCTCAGCAGCAAATCCGGTAGCAATTACCGTGATAGCAATCTGATTTTCAAGCGTTGTATCGGTTCCATTTCCCCAGATAACTTCTGCACTGTTGCCGCAAATGGTATGGATATAATCGGTAATATCTTTTACCTCGTCGAAAGTAACTTCTTCGAGGCCTGATGTGATATACAAGAGGATATTTTTTGCGCCTGAAATATTGGAATCGTTGAGCAAAGGTGAGCGCATGGCATCTTCAATGGCTTTGGTAGCTCGGTTTTCGCCTTCGGCACGACCGGAACCCATGATGGCTTTTCCGCTTTGTTTCATCACCGTTTTCACATCTTCAAAGTCAACGTTGATATAACCGGTCACGGTGATGATCTCGGCAATTCCTTTGGCAGCTGTTGTGAGCACATCATCGGCTTTTTTGAATGCTTCGGTGATCTTCATATTGCCATATTCCTCACGCAGCTTATCGTTGCTGATGATGAGCAATGCATCGACATATTTTTTAAGTTCATCAATACCTTCGATGGCCTGCTGCCTGCGTCGGCGACCTTCAAAAGCAAATGGAAGCGTTACGATTCCAACGGTAAGAATATCTAATTCGCGGGCCAGTTCTGCTACAACCGGAGCTGCACCTGTTCCGGTTCCACCGCCCATTCCGGCAGTGATAAACAGCATTTTGGTATGTGGCTCGAGAAGGTCTCTCAACTCATCTTTGGTATCCATGGCAGCATCACGACCCACTGAAGGAACGTTGCCTGCCCCCAGATTTCGGTTACCAAGATGAACTTTATTCGGCACCGGACTTACATCAAGAGCCTGAGAATCAGTATTGCACAAGACAAAATCAACACCTTTAATTCCTTGGTTAAACATATGCGTAACAGCATTGCTTCCACCGCCGCCTACACCGATCACCTTAATGATATTTGATTGTTGTTTTGGATGTTCAAACTTTAACATTTCGGGCATAATTAGAGTTTTTAAAATTACTTACTTGTTTTCCACAGGCCGGCCTTTTTCAGCCTGAGTTTTCAACATTCTATGGTTAATAGCTGATTATTCAATCAGATCGCTTCCAAATATCTGTTTGAGCCTGTCGAGATAACTAATTCCAGGTTTTATGGGCTTCTCAATGATTTTAGTTGCCTTTTTACCTTTTGGTAGTAAAAACGGTTCAATCACAGGCTGTTTTAGAACTTCAATTTCAAGTTCATAATCATGACGTTTGATTCCTTCGATCACAAGACCAATTCCGGTTGAATACATCGGACTTGCCAACTCCTCTTTTGTTCCTGATGCCAGGTGTTCGTTGGGATAGCCAATACGAACATCCATCCCGGTAATGAAGGAAGTAAGCTGGTCGAGATGTTTCATCTGGGCTCCACCACCGGTGAGTACGATACCGGCAATGAGTTTACGCTCGAAGGATGAATTGCGGATTTCATAATACACATTTTCAATGATCTCTTCCAAGCGAGCCTGAATGATCGAAGCCAGATTGCGGAAGGAGATTTCCTTGGGGGCACGACCACGGATTCCCGGAATAGAAACAACCTCGTCATCCCGGTTTTCACTTGCAAGCGCAGAACCAAACTTAACTTTCACCTCTTCAGCATGTTTCTTAATGATGGAACATCCTTCACGTATATCATCGGTAATAATATCTCCACCAAAAGGAATCACTGCTGTATGACGGATGATTTTATCATAGAAAATAGCAATATCTGTTGTTCCACCCCCAATATCAACAAGCACAACACCTGCTTCTTTTTCCTCCTCATTGAGTACGGCTTCCGCTGAAGCAATGGGTTCAAGAATCAGATCGGCCATTTCGAGACCGGCTTTTCTCACACATTTCAGGATATTACGGGCAGCAGCTGTCTGACCGATGATGACATGAAAATTAGCTTCAATAGTGCTCCCTTCCATGCCAATTGGCTTTGGAACAACGACACCATCAATAATATACTCTTGTGGTATCACGTCGATGATTTCTTCGCCAGCCGCCATATTGAGCTTATACATATCGTTGATCAGCTTGTCGATCTCCAGTTTGTCGATCTCCCTTTCCGCTGATTCACGAATCAGACTTCCTTTGTGCTGCAGACTCTTGATATGCTGACCGGCAATTCCAACGTTTACGTATTTGATATTCACATTCGAACGGGCCGAAGCTTCGTCCACAGCGCGCCGGATCGAGTTTACCGTGTCCTCGATATTCGAAACAACACCTCGTTTCACGCCGATAGACTCCGTCTTGCCGTGTCCCATGATTTCAATCTTCCCGTTTTCGTTGCGTCTACCCACAATACAGGCAATCTTGGTTGTGCCAATATCAAGTCCGACAATAATCTCAGAATTTTTCATATCACTTCTCTTTTGGTGCATACTATTTGATCCTTGAATTTGAAGCTAACAGTTTTATAATCATATAAATCCTGCTTCATGGCTTTGTTTATATAAAAAATCTTCAGGTTCTTTAATTTCTTTGCAATGTCGGTGGCCGGACCCAGAACGATATTGGTATTGCTGATACGTGGTGTAAGTTCGTATTCTCCCAAACTATCGACATAAATCTGTGCGATGAAGGCTTTCAGAAAATCGTCAGCATTTATTTGCTTGGTTATCTGATAGATATCATTCAATTTTGAAGTGGAATATTTTTTTATTGTTACATTTGGATTGACGCCGGGAATCATGGGTGGATAGGCAAACTCACCATTGGCCACCAGCACTCTTGCAGTAAAGGAAGGATGCAAAGGAAATAAAATTCCTTTTGAGTCAATATAGGCGCTTTGTCCGGTACTATCGAAAACTCTCACGAGTGCATCGCGTTCTGTGAGTCTGACTTTCAAAACACCGTCCATGGTCGAAAAGACGTCTGCTTTTGAAATATAAGGATTATTAACAAGCTGTTTTTTAAGATTATAGGTCTGTAGCCTCCTAACTGCCTTACCGGGTATGGAATCCGTGAGTTTCATGAGCATCGAATAGGTCTGCTTATATTCGAGGAAGCCTCCACCAGTGGGTGTATCAATCGTAAGTTGAACACTTTTAACCGGCATCGCAAGATATTCCTGACGGGCAAAAGCGAACAAAGCAACCATCGAAACAGCGCTGAACACCCACAAAACAATTGTCAGAATGCGCTTTACCATGCTGATAATAATTTTTGAAGGGGTTTCACAAACTGGTCGATATCACCAGCTCCAAGGGTAATCAGAACTTCGGGATGAAGATGTTCAACAACTGATAACAAATCACTTTTAGCACATAATTGCTTGTTTTTTAGCGATATATTATCAAGTAAAGCCTGTGAATTCACTCCCGGAATGGGTTCTTCACGTGCCGGATAGATTTCGAGGAGTATCAATTCATCCAATAATGCCAGACTTTCGGTAAAGCCCTCCATCAGGTCCCGCGTACGGCTGAAAAGATGTGGCTGAAAAATTCCGGTGATTCGTTTTCCAGGATAAAGTTCACGCACACCACTGATGCAGGCACGCAATTCTTCCGGATGATGGGCGTAATCGTCGATATAAACTACATTTTCATTCTTAACAATGAAATCAAAACGTCTTTGTACACCTGTAAAACTTGAAATTCCATGAACAATATCTGTTGGCGAAACTCCAGCAAGCATAGCCACAGAAGCAGCTGCCAGAGCGTTTTCAATATTGTGCCTTCCGGCCTGTTGCAGACGAAGGTTCTGCATCAATGTTCCCTGAAGCGAAAGATCAAAAACAAAACAGCCTGACTCAACTCTAATATTTGAAGCATTTACATCAGCTTCAGGATCTATTCCATAAGTAATTATCTCAGGAACATCGGGTAAAGGAAGTCCTTTGTGAAGTATCAGTTTACCATCTGCTTTCAGATTTTTGGCAAAAGCATGAAAAGTCTCAATCAGATGGCTGTGTTCGCCATAAATATCGAGATGATCTGCATCCATCGAACTGATCACAGCAATGGAAGGATGCAGACGCAAGAATGATTTATCATATTCATCAGCTTCAACCACCATGATTTCTGTATCCGGAGTGGTGACCAGATTGCTACCGAAATTATTGCTGATACCTCCGATAAATGCACTGATTGGCAATCCGGCCGAGTAGAGCAAATGGGCTGTCATGGAAGTGATGGTAGTTTTGCCATGCGTGCCGGCTATTGCGACCGTAAACAGTGCTTTGGTCAATTCACCGAGCACTTCGGCGCGTTTCATGAGCGGAAATCCTGCATTTCGGATAAATTGCAATTCGATGCTGCCTGAAGGAATAGCCGGAGTATATACTACTAGATCTGTTTTGGCAGGAATCAACTGCACATCTTCAACGTAATGAATATGCATACCTTCCTTTTCAAGCTGCTTGGTTAATGGTGTGCAGCTTCTGTCATAGCCATGAACATCAGCTCCCTGCTTCACAAAGAATCGGGCAATAGCACTCATTCCGATACCACCGATACCGACAAAATAAACTGTATTTCCGTGTTTAATCGTCATTTCCCGGTGAGTTTGATAATTTCCTGCGCTATCAATACATCAGCATCCGGCAAAGCAAATTTCCGGATGTTGTCCGACAAAAGTTCCATCCTGTTTTGATCCTGCATCAACTTCATCACTTCGTCAAAAAGAGGTTTTGCAGTATCG
>CAZVKW010000108.1:0-10035 GCA_964627945.1 uncultured Lentimicrobiaceae bacterium | reverse complement strand
TAAAAAGAATATTGTTTTCGTCATAAGTATTCGCAGCAATCGAGATTACTGCTCCTGGTCCAGCAGCATTAGCGGCTTGAAGAACAGTCTGGTATGGAGCGAGTTGCGTACCATTTCCACCAGGTGAAGCATTTTTATCCACATAAATTGTGTAGAGAGGAAGCGCTCTGTACATCCCCCGGCCATGCGTTGCGGCAATTAAATAATCTGTACCCTGCCAAAAAAGCTCATCTACCTCTACATTTGACGGTATTTCATTTCCCACACTATAACGTGGATCAACAGCCCAGTTCTGACCTTTATCTTCTGATGCAAAAACTCCGATATCAGTTCCGATATACACCCAGTTACTGTTTCGTTGATGTACCTTAATTGAATTTACCTGTATGACGGGTAAATCATTCGGAACCGAACCTGACCTATTTACCCAGGAACTGCCTCCATCAGACGTAAACCATACATTATCAGCGTTATACCCGCCAAATGTGACATATACTTCCTGACTATTGTTTGGATTGATACATATATCAGTAACATAACGACGCGGTAAGTTCACGGTATTTACCGAATCCCAGGTTGGGGTTCCGCTCAAACTGTTTGTACTTACCATGACTGTTCCGTTTGTATATCCGGCCCATACAATGTTAGAGTTCTGCGGATCTATATCAATAGCAGTACAGAAATAATTTCCAACAATCGGAGCACCGATAAGGTGCCAGCTTTCAGCAGTATCGTTTGTTTCCCAGATACGATAGCTTCCACCTAGTAATCTTTTGGGATTGTTGGGATCGATTACAAAAGGAGAATAAAACAGTGTTGAACCTTTTTTTGCATCCGACAAACCTGAATGATTTTCTGCAAAAGAAACTCCACCGTCAACCGACTTTCTGGTTTGAAGATGAATATAAGTAGAATACTGAATTTCCGGATTTTCGTAATCTATTGCACAAAAACCACCATCCCCTGATTGCCATTGATACCAGTTATTAGTGCCACTCCAACTTCCTGAATCCTTATACCGCAAATGACAGTTATCCTGAGTACCACCTATTATATAATGACCATCAGGAGATGCAGCACCTCCGACAAATTGTGTAATTCCCAAGGTTGTTCCGGCAAGGTTGGTCCAGATTGTATCAAAAACATCATCGTTTCGTTGGATACCTCCATCGTTTCCAACATATATTGTTTTATTGTTTACACCATCATAATCCGGATGATTGATGATAATATGTTCGTCAGCATGGGCTGAATAACCACTTGAATTGTTATGATACTGATGCCAGTTATTCAGTAAACTGAAGGAACTTCCGCCATCGGTGCTTGTCCATATCTCTGTTCCGCCAACTATCACATGATTGCTATTTGTTGGATCTACCCAAATCGTCTGGTCATAATTACCCTGATTACCAGATCCTAAGCTAAAAAAGGATGTTGTGCTATTCATTAATACCCAATTAACACCATGATCATCCGACCTATATAATTGGCCGTTCTTGCGTTGCATCGACATATATATTCTATTGGAATTCGATTGACAAAACCCAAATTCACAACGTCCACTGTTATGAGGTAACTTTCCGTTAAGTGTATCATCATTTGTTATTGTATCCCAAGTATGTCCGAAATCTATGGATCTGTATGCGCCACCTCTGGCTCCTACCAGCAGATGAGCCGGATTATGGGGTGAGATCTTGATATCTTCAGCTTCATGCAAAAGGCTTACTAATTCTGTCCAACTTGTACCGCCATCTTTGGTCTTCCACACACCAGAGGGAGAATAAGTTGTAGCATATAACACTCCTGCGCTATCTGCATGATGTGCCAGTCTAAAAACAAGAGAAAAATTTTCATTGTTCGTAGATGGCAATTGTGACCAGCTTGTTCCTCCATTGGTACTCTTAAAAATTCCCGCTCCGGGTTTAGCAAGACCGTTACCTTCACCAGTAGAGACATACATAATGTTATAATCGGTTGGATCATAAACAATTGAGGAAACTGCCAGACTTGGCAGAAAATCATTTACCACTGACCAACTTGCTCCGGCATTGGTCGATTTCCACAATCCCCCACTTACACTACCTACAAAAATAATATTTGGATCATCAGGCTTTATAACGATGGCCCTGACACGTCCGCCAATATTGCTCGGTCCGAGCCATTCCCAGTTCCAGATTCCTGCATCTTTGGCTTGTGTCATTTTATCAACATGCATTTTTGCTTTCAGTAATCCATCAAACGGAACTTTTCCTTTTTTATCAGCATGTTGCAGCAACCACTGTTTTTGCCTTTCATCAGGAAACATCGCTTTTTCGCCATCATCCTCTTTCTCATTTCTTTCCATTTTGGATTCAGTGAATGCAGTAAAAGTGTCCTTGGGAATTTCCAAGGTATATTTCCGGGGATCATCAAACGAAATAGCTTCCTGCATCGAGAATTCAGAATCATATAGCAGAGAAAAACCTGTACCAACATCAACCCAAGTACGCAATCTGAGATTCAGAAATTGCTGAAGAACATCTTCAAAAAGTGGCTGCATAGGAATTTGTCCGAGATCTGCGATATAAAAGCCATCCACTACTTGCAATGAAACTGCAGCTTTGGGCTCTTCAATTATTTGGCTACTCCCATCATTCGACCAGATTGAAATCGTATCATTCAAAATCAAAAACTTAAACTTTGCCATACCGGTGAATGGCCTTCCTAAAGCATCTTCGATAACGCTTTCAGATTGAACTCTTTGCGCATTTATATTACTGATATAAAGCACAATAGATAAAACCAGCAAAAGAATGGATTTCGGTTTCATATACACGAAAATTATTGAAGCGTTACCAAAACAAGGATAAAACCCTGTCCGTTTTCCAATCCGGTCATTGCCTTGCCAAGAATGGCTCCCTGTGCACGGCTCAAATCATCTGCCGCCATAGCGAAACCGGGAAGTTCGGAAGTGGTGAGTAAATCACCTGGTTTAATAGGTTTCTTGCTTGCATCAGCCTTGCAGTATACGCGTCCGGTCAATGCTACAAGATGTTTTCCATCGGCAGAGGTGCCTGTTTGTTTCAAAATCAATCCCGGATTAATCTCACTTGCTCCACTCACAATTCCAGCAACACAACGATCGTAAGGACCATTGGCAATTTTCAATTGACCCGCATGAATAGGATCAATACTCAATACGGTTCCGGGTTCAATTTCATCCACATTATTCACCAAAAACGGTTCAGCGATGTCTGCTCCGCCTGTGATTTCAAGTTCGTTGGTACTGATTCTACCCCGACCGCTATTATTAAAATCACCATCGATAAGAATTGAAGCAACACCAGAAGCATTCCATAGTGAAATCTGACCTCCTTCAGCTGGTGCACTTTCTGACGGATCGATTTTAATGGTAGCCACATCACTTCCATTTTTGATGATAATTGTACCATCTGTTTGAACCTCAGCTCCACCCAAAACAGCAGCATCGGCTCTGACACGTCCCACACCTTCCTCATCGGCATCAATAATGACTGTTGCGTCTCCCAGACTATTCCACATTGAAAGTTGTGAACCCTGTGTGGAACCAATTTCAGTGGGATCCAGTCGAATAGTTTCCAAACCTTCGCCATTGTAAATACTTACTGTTCCATTATTTGCCATTGAGAAGGCAGGATCAACTTCATCTTCTCCAAAAGCCTGAAGCAACGGACCAGTTGATAAATTCTCAAGTACCAAAGTCGAAGCTGTACCAAAAGACAAGAAACTTGCTGCCACACCTGCTGCTCCAGAATTTTCACTCCGGATTGTAGCAAAACTTTCTCCTGTTCCATTTCCTATGAAATAAGCTGTCGATTCGTTGCCCCCATTATGCACATGCAGTTTGGCCTGTGTAGGAGCTATCCCGATACCAATTTTATCAACATTATACACCATATTACCCAAACCAAATCCATCAGCATCTGAAGAGGAGATAACTGTTGAATTTAACAACGGAATAATTTGTGTTGTATAGCGAATATCAGCAGAAACAAGCTCAATGGCTCCGCCATTTGCATCACCTACAGAAATTGCTGGTACACTAAAAGAGCCATGCAAAGGTGATCCGATAACAAGAGATTCATCCGGTTCGGTTGTACCAACTCCAATTTTTCCTTCAAAGTAGTTTTTTCCTCCCATGAAATATCCTGCAAAACCTGAAGAACTGTAGGTTCGGCCATAAATTCCATAGTTTACGCCGGAAGCATGTGATGCAATCCCTACAATCCCTTTTCCGGAAATCCCGGCTGTTCTTCCCGTTACTCCTACACCACCACCAAGCGTATTGGCTGATATCCCATTTACTGCCGTCCCGGCATTTACTGAGGCGGAAGTATTAATTTTTGCCTGTATTGCCATGGAGAAATCATTCATTTCCGAAGCTGTATTCTCAACATTGAGAATTGTACCTGAATATGTTACATCTTCGCCGGTCATTTCAACCTGATAAGTAGGATTGGCTACTCCAAAACCAACTCTTCCACTGAAGTAACTTTTCCCGTTTAAAAAATACCCGGCATAACTGTTGTCAGTGCTTGCAACTGCCATCAGTGCTTTTGTATTATCTGATGCGCTGCTTGTCGCGGCATAAACTCCTATTCCAAGATTCCCTGCCGAAATACCCCGAACTCCAATTCCACCTCCACTAGTTCCGGCTGCAAAACCAACAATCGCAGCGTTTGAGCCATAATCTGAAGTGCTGTTGATTTTACTATAAATACCATATAAATTATTTGCAGCGGCTGAGGTGGAAGTGTTTTCGACTTCCAATGTGTGGAAATCATTGTATACATCAGCAGATTTTAGATGAAGTGCTGCAAGCGGAGCATCTATGCCAATCCCCACATATCCACCTCCTCCTGCAGGATAATAATAAATGTTCTGTCCCGAACTTACCCATTGTGAACTAACACCAGCTGTTACCCAACTGGCCAGTCCATTTGCATCTGATGTCAACACCTTTCCGGCACCTGGTGAACCACCTGTAATTTTTAACTGCCCATCAGTAAATACATTACCATGAAAAAAGCCTCCCCACGAGCCAAACTCAGTGTCCTCGTATCCAAGTGCACCCCATGCAAGAGGATTGGCAACTGTACTCACGGCACCAAATACGCCTGCAGAATTACCTTCGCCGTAAGGATTCCGGTATCCAGCAACACCGTAATGAAACTGCCTTCCGTTGTATGCATATCCCTGAACAGCAGCTTTCGAATTTCCATAACCAATACCAATCCCATCGGAAGCAGAAACCATTTGAGCATCAACACCGGTATTACCGGTTGTACGGGCAGCAATTGCAGTTTGGTCAGTGGCATAAACACTCAGTTTACCATTACCAATCAGATTACCAATATAAACATTGCCTTCATTCAGGTTCAGTAAATGATTAGGTGCATTAAGCTGCCAGTCACCATTTGCGGGAGCCCATTCCGATCCGTTAAAGCGCAGATACTGATTTCCCAAAGGATAATCTGCACTCACCCCAATTCCTCCTATAGCATCGGCATTGTCAGCCGAAAGTGCTGTTGTTGCAGTGCCTGCAGTTGTAGCTACATCTGCTTTTTCAGCCTTAAAGGCATAGGGAGAAGAGCTTATAGTAATATCCGGTGACAAGGCATCTGTCCCAACGGTAATATGCAAAGTTGCACTTGCATTGTTGCTGAAAACTGATACCGGAATAGGTGTTACCGAACCCAAAATTACCGAATAGAGCCCATCAGTAACCTGCACAGCCGGATGGTTTTCGGTCCAGGCGGTACCTACAAAACTGAAGTAAAAATCACGGGTACCCGTTACTGCATTCCCGCTCTCAAGCAGTTTTCCCTGAAAAGTAATTGTTTGTGGAATGGATTGTGCAACAGTCCGCAATCCGCTCAAAAGCAGAATGCCGGTCAAGAGAAGCATTTTCAGTCGGAGATTGATCGATTTCATCGTATTTGTTTTTATATGTGATGCGTTAATTGTTAAATCCGTGAAAAATGTGAATTTCTTTCGGGATTTGGAACCAAAAATAACGGTTAGAAAATACCTGTTTTGGCTTGTTTTATATAAGGCAGGATCGGATTTAAAATCGGTTGATCTGGCTTGATAAGTGGTAATTATTAATTCGCCATTTTTCAAACGAATATTTCAGTCCACTTAGTAAATTCAAATTTGTCATACTTTTTTTAGTTTTCCGCATTCCTTTGCGGACAATTCCTTAAAAATGATTCCAAGAATAATTTATGTGTAGTCATTATTGATTTTCCGTACATTACATTGCACAATTTAATAATTACTTATTTTAAGATACAGAAAAATACCTATCAACTCCCGTTCAATAGCCGTACCTTTGCAGAAGAAATTTACATCTTATGATCGATATTAATTCTGTCAATCTGATACAATCAATGCTCGCACCCGGCCTGATGATTTCGGCCTGTGGATTGTTATTGCTGGGAATCCACAATAAATATGGATTGGTTGTAAATCGTATCCGCACGCTCGAAGAAGAAAAACGCAGGCTTATCGCCACGCACCGAAAAGATGGACTCGATCCTGACCAGAAAGTTCGTCTCAACAGCATCCATATGCAGGTGGAGAAGTTCGAATACAGGGTGAAACTGGATCGCAATACGGTGTTTTTCTATACTTTGGCCGTAGCAATGTTCGTACTCAGTTCACTTGCAATAGGTTTCGATCTGCTCACTAATATTCATGGATTCCAGACTTTTGCCCTTATTTTATTCCTTCTGGGAATGAGCTCTGTGCTGGTAGCCATCATTCATGCCGCTCGTGAAGTATGGAAAGGTTACGCCATCGTAAAAATTGAAGTTAAGGAAAGCGATATCAGCTTGTAACGATATCTAACTGATTGTTATTCTGTCTAATATATTCAACTAGAATGACAATCCGAATCTGACCATTCCAGCAAGACAATTTCTCAGACTGGTGCTGGTTCCTGATGGATTGATCATATATTGAATATCAGGTTGTATGAAAACATTCTCAGTAATTTGTTTCTGATAGGTTAGTTCGAATGTTGTTTCACTTCCCGGATTCCCGAAAATATCCAGATGAGCAACAGCAAGACCTAGTGTACCCGGGTTTTTCTGTTCAAACAATCCGCACGCATTCACCCCAAATCCAACATACATCTTGTTGAAACAGGCTTCTGATGGGCTGAATCCTAACTGTGTGAAAATGCCGATGAATTTGCTCTCTTTTTGCCAGATTTTCTGATCGGCATAGGCGTAAACACCATAGGTTGTGTGATAGAGTGAGTCGGGGAATTCAATATCAAATCTCGCTTCGATGAAATGATTATGTGTGTAAAATCCAAGTTTATACAATCCGTCAAGTTCATGAAAACGCATGCTCCGTTGCAATTCAGTAATGATCAATATTCCATCTCCTGTGTTAAATTGCCAGTTGGTATTGTAAGGATTGAAATCAAAATCTGTCGGACTACCATCGTAAACTGCTGTAATCCAACTGGTTTTATCGTTTATCGTCCAACAAGATGTAATTCCCAATGATGTAAGAGGAAAGATCGGAGCCTGAATATTTGCAGAAATGACAGGAAGAATTCCGAATGAACTGTTTAAAAACAAGGAAGCGGATTCTGAAGATGCAAATTCAACATTCAGATCCTGCAAACCGGCTGTAATTCTGAATTCAGACAGGGAAATTTCTACCCAAAACTCCTGCAGAAAAGTATGGTTTCCGGCTTCAATATTGGATGCTCCCTGCAAATCGCCAAAGAGCTCTTTCGAGGGCAACGCGCCATGGGTATTGGTTGCCTGAAGGAAAAATTTTGTTCTTTTAAGGACTCCGGCTTTCTCTGCATCAAAACTGACCTGCATATTGGCCATTCCGAGATAGGCTGATCCATTTTTTAAACCACCATGAAAATTATTCACAATATCCCCAGTATATGTGGCTTCAAAATTCAGAACCTCTCCCCTTTCGGAGGTTTGAACCTGTGCTGACAAAGTCCCGGTCAGGAAAAAAATTAAATGCAGAATTATGAATCCGGAAAACCTGTTCATTTCACCACCAATTACAAGGCTACAAAACTAAGTTGCAGATTTTCGTGGCGAAATACCTAAATGTGATGAAATCGATGATGAAAAAAAAGAAGAATCGATATATCAGTAAAATAGATAATAAGAAATTGTTCGTTGAAGAACGATCTAATCCGTGTCCTTTGACTGAACTCCTATTGCGCTAATTTCTTGGACGCAAATAATATCCAATATGTAGCCTCAGACTATTCAATGATACTTTGTAATCGAAATTCACTTCATCGGGAGCAGTTGAACCATAAGTATCTGCATCTTCCGTAATATCAAAGTTAAACTTTCCATTTGCGAAAGTCATTTGTCCACCTATGACGAATCGTTTAAGAACCACATTTAGTCCAACACCCGTTTGCAGGGCTATGGCCGGTTTGAGAGGCAGATAGATTGTTGTCTTATCAGTATCATACACAGCACCGCCATAACTGATTAATGCTCCAATATTACCATACAGATCGAATTTGACATTTTCATTTACTTCGAAACGAAAATCAGGACCCAATTTAAAATCTGCAAATAAAAACGGGCTTTTAAACCCATTAAAAGTCTCAGGAAGTGCAAAATTCTGAAAGGATGCTCCAAAGCCGAAGGTGTGATAAAGACCAATATTTGCTTTCTCTTTGATCATGAAATTGTCGCTAAAATAACGAATGGCACCTGTTTCAATCATGAACCCGTATTTGGGAGCTGCCTCAGTTTTGAAAGGTCCATAGTTATAATCTGCTTCAGGAGACATAGAGGGCATCAAGTAAGCAAAATGTCTGATTTTCTGCTTTATATGTCTCTTTGACTTCTGTTTCGGTTCTTCAACTTTCTCCTTTTTTACTTCAGGTGCCAATGTGTCACCGTTGTTCGTTTGCGCAAAAACTCCATTTTGCATGAGCAGAAACAGTATTACAACTATCCAGGTTTTGTTTTTCATAACGATCAGTTTTCAGGTATGAAAGGATTTTCATATTAATTAACAATCACTTAGGCTTGTCTATTTGTACAAATATAATCCAGAATACAGAGTATTGCCAATATTTATTGAAATTTCACAAAACTGTTTGTAAAAAATTCCATCTAAATAATGTCATGCAGTACATAAAACCCTGAAAAAAAAACAATGTATATTATTGAATGTAAATACATTAACACGATTAACATCTTTCTAAAAGAAGAATCATGAGTTGTAAAATGCAATAAGAAACAAGCATGCATGAATTGTAAACTAAAATCCGGACTTACAAGAGAATCCCTGTACTAATTCATCAAAAAAAGGCGAAAAGGTTTAGCAGTACAAGAATTAATATTCTCCTTCCCATTTTGCGATCACAACAGTCGCCAGACAGTTTCCGACTACATTGACTGCCGTCCGTGCCATATCCATCAACTCATCAATTCCGAGGATGATGAATATTGGCCAGATTGGCAAACCGAAACTTGTAGCGGTTCCCATCAAAATGACCAGCGAAGCCCTTGGCACACCTGCTACCCCTTTACTGGTAAGCATCAGGGTAAACATCATTACAATTTGTGTTTCAATAGGCAGATGAATTCCGGCCATATTTGCCACAAAAATTGAGGCCATGGAGAGATACAGGGTCGTTCCGTCGAGATTAAAACTGTAACCGGTTGGTATGACAAAAGAGACAATTTTCCTGGGAACACCAAATGCTTCCATATTTTCCATGGCTTTGGGAAGGGCTGATTCACTGCTTGTTGTGGCAAATGCAATCGTAGCCGGTTCAGCCACCGCCTGAATAAATTTCCGGACAGGGATTTTCAAAATCAGCATGATAGGAAGCAATACGGCCAGTAAAAAAACGAGAAGTGCTACATACAGGGTCGCCAGCAATTCGAAAAGATTAAATAATACATCAAGTCCCATATGTCCTACACTGTAAGCGATGGCTGCGAAAACCGCAAATGGGGCAAACATCATCACGATATTTGTGAATTTGAACATCAC
>CAZVKW010000107.1:0-10078 GCA_964627945.1 uncultured Lentimicrobiaceae bacterium | reverse complement strand
CAAATCCTGTTTCAGGTTTGTTCACAGGATCTTATCTGTATCGTTTTGATGCTCCGACTCAAGCCTGGCTTGGTTATGGTTCAGCAACAGATACTCCGCTTACGGTTGATCAGGGTTATATGATCTGGTATGTTGGTGGTAATACCACTTATGAATTTACTGGTGTATTGCATTACGGTAACTTCGCTGCAGCAACTCCTTCTACTGTTGCCGGTGATTTTAACCTTGTTCCGAATCCTTATCCATCAGCAATTGATTGGGAAGCCGCAAGTGGCTGGTCTGATGCAAATTTCACTCCATCGATTTGGGTATATAGTAACGGTAACTATGTTACATATAATAAAGCGACAAATGTAGGAACTGGCACGCAATATATTGCTGCAGGTCAGTCTTTCTTTGTTGAAACCAGTGTAGCATCTGCATCCTTATCTATGACAAATGATGTACGTGTTCATAACAGTCAGCCATTTTTGAAGAATACCGAAACTGAAGTTTCGAATCTACTGAATATCAAAGTTCAGGCAAATGATTACGAAGATGCAGCTCTGGTTTATTTCAATGAAAATGGCTCAAGTGTTTACAACAATCAGTTTGACACCTATAAACTGGATGGTATGTCGAATGCCCCTCAGTTGTATACCGTGAAATCAGATGATGTACATGTTACCCTGAACACCTTGCCTTTCAACATCAATGAAACAACAATAGTTCCTTTGAATTTCACTTTGAACACCAATCAGGAAGTTACTTTCGACTTCACCGGAATGGATAGTTTCGAAGTATCTTATGGAATTGAACTGGAAGATTTGTTAACAGGACAAATTGTTAATCTGCGTGAGCAATCGACCTATACCTTTGCACACAATGTTAATGATGATGCTTCACGCTTTGTTCTGCGTTTCTATGGTGTAACGGGTATTGATTCCAATTCTGCTCTGAACTGCAAGGTTTGGAACAGCAATGAGTTGATTTATATCAGCATTCCGGCTCTTACTGGCGAAAACGCCCAGATAGAGCTCTATGATCTGTTGGGCAGAAAGCTTAGCGAAGTAAATTGTACCATCAATAACCCGATCCAGTTAACAGCTCCACGCAGTGGAATCGTTATGGTGAAAGTTATTGCAGGCAACAAGGTTCAAACAAGCAAATTACTCATCCCTTAATACGTAGATCTATGAAAAAAATACTGATTAAATTTGCTTTTGTTGCAGTCTTGGTGCTGTCAAGTTCAGTTTGTCTGCTTGCTCAGGGCCCTCCTAATCCACCAGCTGACCCTTCATTGCAAGGTCCTCCTGTTGGAGGTGGTGCACCGATTGGGTCAGGCATTGGCATCATGTTGATGCTTGCTGCCGGATATGGCTCCAAGAAAGTGTATGATATGCGTAAAAAAATCGAAGATCTGGAAAAACTGGAAGATTAATTCTTCTGATTGATCCATGGATATACCAAACAGGGTAGGAGAATTCCTACCCTGTTTTTTTATTGACGCTTCGATAAATTGTGAGGTTTTTGAAGAACCAATTCGCTTGAAAATTCACATACCCAATTTATCTTTTTGAGTTATCTTTGAATTTGATTTTTATATCGACCAGAAAAAAAGAACAGAAATTAATCGAATTTCTTTGGTTCATTAATAATTTTAAATGACTAAATCAATGTTTATAAATCGTTATATCCTTGCATTTTGGATGGTTTCATTCCTGCAGCTTTCACATGCACAAACAGCGCAATTCAGTCTGCCACAGTTTTCTGATTGTCCGGGTGTTCAGCTAACCTATGCACTGCAGGCCTCTGATCTGAATAATATTGGTGCAATTAGCCTGTATATTGGTTACGATACTGCTGTATTGCAATATGTGGGTCAGTCAAATGTGCATCCCCAATTTCCCGGATTGATTACGCATGCGGTAGTAACACCTGCAACACAGGTTAATCTTTCATGGAGCAGTATGACGCCAGGAAATCTTGAAAACGGTACGCTCGTGGAATTGAATTTTTTATTTAAGGGAGGAAATTCTCCGCTTGTTTTCAAGCCGGGTGGCGAAGTTGTTACAGTAGACCTCGTTAACGTACCTTTCAATACAATTAATGGTGGGATAACGGATAATCCACCTTTCATTCTTGCGCATCCTCAGAATGAAATTGCCATGGAAGGATTTGATGCATATTTCAGCGTTGATGTTGATGAAGTTGATTTGTACCAATGGCAGGAGTGGGATGGCGAAGAGTGGATTGATTTGCTGAATGGAACAGATTATCAGCAGGTTGATGGTCCGAACCTGACGATCCTGGGTATTGAAACTTCAATGAATGGGTATAAGTATCGCTGCCATGTGCTTAACGAGCAATATTGTGATAAATACACCCGTTTTGCTACACTTACAGTAGTTCCTGAGATCCACGCTTCTCTTTCGTTGGATCAGATAACAGTCTGTCAGGATCAGATTGCTGAAATTCCGTTAATTGCAACAGGTTTAGATCAAATTACCGAATTTGGGATTTATATCTTTTTTGATTCAGGAACAGCGACTTTCTCAGGTATTTCTGAAATTCATCCTTTGCTTTCCGGATTAACAGCTACCATACTCAATTCTCCAACGAATTGTTTGTACATTTCCTGGTCTTCAGCAGAGGCCCGACAAATACCTGACGGAAGTATTGTTACTTTGAATTTTGAGGCCAATGAAGGAAACACTGCTTTGACTTTTGGTGAGCAGACCTATATCAGACACATCAGTACACTTGACTATTTACTGACAACAACAAATGGTAATCTGACCACAGATATGCCACCTAAAATAACCGAACAACCATACGATTATGCGGTAATCGAAGGACTTGATGCTTATTTTGGTCTTATTGCCACAAATGTGGATTCATACCAATGGTTTGAAAGTCAGGATAATGGAAATAATTGGAATATCCTTCAGAATAATTCTATTTACTCCGGAGTTAATTCAGAAGAACTGATGATATCCAATACACCGGCTTCCTTTGACAATTTTCAATATAAATGTCAACTCGGAAACGGAAGTTGTGCGTTATTTTCTGAGGAAGCGAATTTGTTTGTTGTTCCTCCATCAACGGCATTGATTTCATTGGATGAAGTATTTTCCTGCCCACAAAATGAAGTAATCGTTCCGGTGCAGGGATATTTTCTTGTCGGAATACAGGAATTTACACTAAACGTTTCCTATAATCCTGAAAATGCAGTTTTTACTGGTATTAGCAATTTAAATCCTCAGTTGGGTCAAATGATTGTTCAACTATTTAATGAACCAGAACCATATATTCAGTGTTATTGGGAATCCGCCACTCCTGTGAATATTATGGATGGTATGCAATTTGACCTTCATTTTGATTTTATTGCAGAAACGACGAATCTTGATTTTATATCTGGATCATATGTCCTTAGTGAAATTGAGACTTTGGAAACGATATTCCAGAATGGATCCATTATCCAAAATATACAACCAGAGATTTTGAATCAACCAGTAGATCAAACCATCGAGGAAGGAGCTGAGGGTGAATTTTCTCTCAATGCCCAAAATGCTCAGCAATACCAATGGTTTGTGAGCAGTGATTCCGGATCTAGCTGGAATAATGTTATCAACAATGGTCAGTATTTTGGTGCACAATCAGCTGTTTTACAAATGTTTAATGTTCCTGATGAATGGAATGACAATGAGTATTATTGCCAGATTTTCGCTGAAGACTGCTTTGTTAATAGCGATACCGTTACCTTGTTGGTGGATACGCTTGTGGGAGTGCAGGAAGTTGCCAGGGAGCTTGCAAATCCACTGTCTATGTATATATCTTCAATTACTTCTGAAAGCATATTGCTTGAAGCAGAAGTTAGTAATGACGGTAAGCTCTTCATCCGAATTCTGGACCCGTATGGAAAACTGCTGAATGAAAGAAATTATGTTTTAACATACAGAGGTAAACACCAGATCAGTATTCCGAATAGCAGGGATAATCATGGATTAACCATAATATTAGGCTATTATCAGGATAATGATGGTATCGTTTCAAAAGATTACATTAAACTCATGAAATGATAGACTAAAGGTCAGATTGCTTGCCCCAAATTTGAAGTATTCAACTTTCAAAGAAAAGTCCCATAATGAATTTCATTGTGGGACTTTTTAACGAAGATTGATGGAAATATTATTGAATTTAAGCTTCCTGCTGACCGGTAATACTGATTAGGATTGTCTTGAAGATGATTTTAATGTCGAGGATTATTGACCAGTTTTCCAGATATTCAACATCAAGTTCCACGCGTTTCTGGATGTCAGAAATTTTTCTGATTTCACCCCGGTAACCATTCACCTGGGCATGGCCGGTAATACCCGGTTTTACGATGTGTCGCAACATAAACATCCTGACGACTTTCCGGTACTGTTCAGTATGTTTCAGCATATGAGGCCGCGGACCAACGATTGACATCTGACCAAGAAAAACGTTGATAAACTGCGGAATTTCGTCAATATTTGTTCGTCTGAGAAATTTACCAATTCTAGTAACTCTTTGATTGTCAAACTTTGATTGGTTTAATACTGGAGAATGTTCGGCCATTGAACGATATTTAAGAATTAGAAACTCACCACCGTTAATAGTTGTTCGCTTTTGCGTAAAGAAAACACGCTTATTTTTCGAAAATTGATAAATGATGAATAACACAGGGGTCAGCCAACTGATGAGGCTTACAATCACCAGAGCCGAAATGACAATATCGATCAATCTTTTCACCAGTTGATTATACCAAAAAGTAAGCGGACCAGGATGAACCTCGATTACCGGAATATGACCAAATTTTGTAAGTTGTGCGAATTTATGTGTGAAATTTCCCAGATCCGGCACAATGGAAGTTTTTATTGCGAAATCAGCGATCTGCTCCTGAACTATTTCTTTTTCCGAATGAGGAATATGGCTCCAGTCAAGAAAGATTTCATCTATTTGATATTGTTTAAGGATCGTACCCAGTGAATCATAAGATCCAAGGTAAGGGCTGGCTGTATGTGTTTTTTGACAAACAAATCCAAGACAATGATAACCAGCCCATGTGTTATTGATAAAAAAGCTGTACAATGATTTGGAATTGAGTGAATTACCAACAATAATCACATTTCTGTTGTTATTTCCTTTCTTTCTATAAAGAAGAAAAATGTAATAGAGTGTAAATTTCCAGATTAGAATTGAAAACAAAAAAACAGGAAAAAGATATTTGATGAAATCCCTTGGATAATATGACAGAGCTTGGATCTGGAAAAACAACAAGAAAAGGAAAAAGTGGAAAACAATGATTTGAACATAGGTTATTATAATGGCTTTCTTTTGCAGACTAAATCTCAAATGATAGGCTTCGAATAGTAAAACAAGCATGAACCAATTGAAATTCAGATAAATAAAGAAAATAATATGGGAAGCAGTCAATCGGATTTCAGGAAAAAATACCAGAAATCCTGAAACAAAAAGTAGATTTAGGATAACAAAATCCCCTACTAGAGAAAGTGTTGGTAGAAATCTGGAGTATCTTACTGACATTATCTTGAAAAATGAAGTTGTTAAATTACATGGTATTTACTTCTGCACTTACGAGAGATTGGAAAAGTGAAGCATACTGTTCAATGATGCCTGGCCATTGAAATGTTTCAGATATTTTAAGATGATTTTTCGTGATCCTGTTCACCCAGACAGTTTCTTTTTCATTCTTCTCATTGATCAATTTTTCAATATCAGTTGTATTCCTAAAATACTCGGCATCTTCACCTAAAATCGAACGGTTAAACTCATTATCATGAGAACAAATGCGCGAACCAGCAGCCATCGCTTGCAAAAGCGATGGATTTGTACCTCCGGCAGAATGTCCGTGAAAATAGAGTAGGGCATTTCTACGCAACAGATTGAGTGCTTGCAAATCATAGATACCTCCCACAAACCTGATTTGATCATTTGCGTAGCTTTTCAAAAGCCTTTTGCTAAAACGATCCCTGATGCTGCCAACAACAACGAGAGGATGCTTTGTTTTAGATAGATTAACTCCCCGAATAATGTCTTCGATATGGTTATCAGCTTGAATTCTGGCGATGATCAGGTAATACCGGAATGGTAAGAGATCGAAAGGAAGGATTGGATTTGAAGGAATTTCTTCAACTTGCTTTGCTCCATAAGGAATATAGATAGCAGGTTTTTGGAATTTTTTCTTCAGATAATCCAAAATAATTGGTGAATCTGCAATCAAAAGGGAGCTTTTATTAACAGCTAATTTTTCCGCCAGTTTTAAAAAAGTCCTGACATATGTGTTGTATTTTTTTCTTTGCCATTCCAGTCCATCCATATTTGTGACAACAATACTCTTCCTGGAAAATAACCATTGCCAGATTCCACTACTGGTATATCCCAACTGATATAATACATCAAAGCCTCTTTTCCGGCTATCAAGAATACAGTTGAAATCATATAAAAACTGACCTACCGGACCAATATATAATTCAGGATCAAAGCATTTGATCAATTGTACGTTTCGGAATGTTTCGCTTTTATAGGGATGGTGATGCGGACAGTATACGCTTACCCTGAAACCTTTTTCAACAAGTCCAATGGATAATTGTTCTGCAAATTCTTCAAACCCGCCATAGTGATTTGGAATTCCTTTGCTGCCTAAAATGCCAATATGAATCATTATCCGGAATTCCTTGCTTTCATAAATCCTGGGTTTCCTTTTTTAATTCCAATAAATGGGTAATTTTGACCTGAAGTTGAAATCAGCAGGGATTTAATGCTGTATTGAATTTGTCTGATCAATCTGATTTTATTTGAATTTGAATACGAAGATAATTCATTGGATTAGATAAGAAATAACGGATATAGAACTTATGAGGAAAAAGGGAAAACAAATTCAGACGAGATCGATTTCAAGGGATGAGATTTCGTTTTATTCATTCTTTATTTTTTTAATTCTCGTTTTGCCATTCGTCTATGCAAACGATGTTCTGGACGCAGCTCTGATACCAAGACTATTTGCTCTTAGTGCTTTTCTGTTCATTTTCACACTTTTTTTCTTTCTAAAAGGGATTCCTTCCGGACTTAGAAGAAATGACTTTGACAAATTGAATGTTTTTTGGTTTCTTGTAGCTTATCTTTTGATTACGAATTTATCCATCGTTCAGGCAATCAATGTAAAGGAAACTTTTTTTGATATCGCAAAAACAAGCCTTTTCGCTTCTGTTATTTTATTCACTTTTTTGTTTGCTGACAAAGTAAGCCAATCATATATAAGAATAAGCCAAATTGTAGCGATTGCTTTGATTAGTTCACTTGCCTTTGGGTTTTATGAGTATTATACGGATGTAATTCTTACCGGAAATACACCTTTGGATAATGGTTTAGAAGCTGTTTATGGTGTAACGGCTTTCTTTTCACACAAAAACCTGTATTCCTCATACTTATTGCTCACCCTGCCCTTTCAGCTTTATGGATTTCTGGTGATGCGTGGCCATTGGAAATGGTCCTTTGCAATATTAATTCTACTCACATTGTTAATGATTATTCTTTTGAAAACCAGAGCTGTATGGCTCGGACTCGCATTGGCTACAGGCGTTTCAATGGCATTCATTATTTTCCGGGGAGAGATTTTTTCAATTTCGAGAAAGTGGCGCATCAAAATAGCCTTAGCATCACTGCTTATTCTTGTTATCGGACTCATAGTCATTTCGCAATCGGAATCTTCTGAGAGATTTAGCATGGTTGAAAGACTAAAGAGTATTACCAACCCAAGCGATAGTGATAATATATTCAGATTGAAAATCTGGAAAATAAGTACGCAGATGAGCACTGATTATCCTGTTTTGGGAGTTGGACCCGGCAATTGGAAATTAAAACTGGGAGATTATGTCCAGACTTATGGATTTAACGAGAAACAGATCAACTGGACCAGACCTCACAATGATTTTTTATGGATTCTTACCGAGAAAGGGTATCCGGGATTAATCTTTTTTCTCGGGATACTAATCTGCTCAATGATTTATGCATTAAAAGTATTAACCAGATCAGGAAACAAGAATGATCAGATTCTTTCTTTGTTACTCCTATCCGGTCTCGTAGGCTATTCGGTTGTTGCGTTTTTTGATTTCCCTGGAGAACGAATTGATCATCAGGTATTTCTGGGAATTTATATCGGGATTATTGCATTAGTTTATACTTCAATGAATAAACTTGAGAGAAGCTCGGGCAGTAAACCATTCTTTTTTATAGCTTTTCTTCTGATTGTTGGTTTTGTAATATTTTCAACTGTATACAGTTTTTCAGCTTACAGACAGGAACAAAAAGTATATCAGTTACGCGAAGCTAAAGCAAGAAAGAACTGGAAAAGAATGCTTGAAATCTCAGATAATCTGAGTTATACATTCCGGAATCTTGATCCGGAAGCACTTCCTGTTCATTATTATCCTGGATTTGCATACTTACAGCTTAACGATTTAAAAAATGCACGGATACAATATGAGAAAGCACTAAAAGATCATCCGAATAATATTCAGGTTTTGAATGATTTTGGTGTTGTTAATATAAAATCTGGTCGCAATGATGAAGCTAAGATCTTTTTTGAAAAAGCCTTGTTGATTGTCCCTGATTATCCGAGCGCATTGAAGAACTTATCTTCTTATTACGGTGTAATGGGTGATTATCAACAAAGCTATGAAACTGCTGTAAGGATTCCTGAAAACCTCCGGGATAAGGAGGTTCAGGAAAGGGTGAAGTTTTTGGAGAAAGCCATAAAATCGAAAAAGTGATGACAAGTTGATCCTGAGTTTACAGATTAAAGTGTAAACCAATGGCTTTTGGTGATTTTAACATGCTGATCCTTAGGGTTAAAATCAGAATCAGCTAGGGCATATCCTGAATGATTCATTAAAATCCCAAATATCCGTTCAAAGGCATGTGCAGATGTTCCATCATTTTGTTTTTGTTCTTCTTCAAACACAATCTCTTCAAGGTTCAACTTGTTTAAAAGAATCAATATTTCCTTTCGGATATAAAACATCGATCCTGCAACAAAATGAACTTGTTTCAGATTATTCAGTGGAATTTCAAGCATCTCACAAATGTTGATAATCCGCTGAGCATTAGCACCATAATAAAGTTCTAAGGGTAAGATGTGATCAGAAGGTCCGATCAAGCCTATATGAGGGTGATTGGCAAAGATTTCAAGATACTTTTTTATTGATCCTTCACCAATAAGCTTATCGTATAAGTCAACTCTCCAGTTTTCTTTTCTTCTGAGGTGGTTTGAATTTTTGGTGTGTATTTTCAGGATAATATCATTCCCATCAGCGAGAATTTCAGGAATAATTCTTAAGAAAGGTAAGACATCTCGACCACGGTTCTCACAAATTACAATTTTATATGCAATATTCGAGTTTTTGGTAATTTCGAGTACTTCCGGATACTTATCCTGAGGAACAGTAATATAAAGTTTGATTTTCGACGATCCAGAATCCTTTTCGATCATCGAAAGGACAGATACAAAAATCTCAGGATAAAAGGCATGAATTGCAATCGCAAGTCGTAAGTTTTCTTTGGATAAATTAGGAGTAAATCCGCTTGATTTGATTGGAATTTGATAGGTCTTCGTAAGTGTTTTTCTCCAAAATCTTAATCTGAAGATTGTGGAGGTTTCATCAGAGAATATTCTGGCCGTTTTCCATTTTTTATAGGAATTTGTATTCCTGAAAAACCATGGAACGGAAGAAAAGGCAATATTTTTAATCGCTTCTTTCTGAGGACGATTCAAAGGGAGATATTTAACCAGCCAAGGATATTTTGAAACCGGAAAAGTAGTATTTGGTGATAATAGCTGTGTCATTTTTCTGAAATCAGGATCAAAACAATGTGATCTTTACAAAACATCACCAAAATCCGGCCTTAATTTTTTGAAAGTATATGCACCGGTTATAAATATTAATATCGTCACTGACCAGAAATAGATATTCATTTCAGCAAATTCAAAGAACCAAATCTTTTCGATAAAAGTATATCGGTATCCTTCCGTAATGTAAAAGAAAGGATTTAACAA
>CAZVKW010000106.1:5253-10169 GCA_964627945.1 uncultured Lentimicrobiaceae bacterium | reverse complement strand
TCTATGAAAAGATTTTTATCCGGAATGCTGCTTTTGATACTTGTTTTCGGATCAAAAACAAATGCTCTTTCACAGACCAAAATCGATCCGGAAACGATCAAAGACAAAATGCAGTGGTTTGCCGACGCCAAACTCGGAATCTTTATCCACACTGGCATTTATTCGGTCAATGGCATTGGTGAATCGTGGAGTTTTCACAATGGTGAAATCAGCCATACCGATTATATGAAACAGTTGAAAGGCTTCAATTTGCAGAATTATGATCCTGCCTTCTGGGCCGATCTGATTATGGAATCAGGTGCTCGTTATGCTGTCATCACAAGCAAACATCACGATGGCGTTGCGATGTATGATACAAAGTTGAACGACCTCAGCTCCATGAAAGCTACACCGACAAAAATGGATATGATTCAACCCTTCTTTTCTGAATTACGAAAACGCAACATCAAGTGTGGTGCATATTATTCGCTGCTCGACTGGTCGCATCCCGATTATCCGGGATTTCTGCGCGACAGTTCACGGTATAAAATCGAAGATGATACGCTCAGATGGGGCCGTTTCAGGCATTTTTGCCAGGGACAAATCACTGAAATATCAAAAGATTTGGATCCGGATTTGTGGTGGTTCGACGGTGATTGGGAACACAGCGCAACCGAATGGGAAAGTGAGAAAATTCGCGGGATGATCCTTTCAAGCAATCCGAAAGCCATCATCAACGGTCGTTTGCAGGGATATGGCGATTACGAAACACCCGAACAGAACTTCCCGGTATCGCGACCAAAATTTGCCTGGTGGGAACTTTGCATGACTACCAACGACAACTGGGGTTACCAACCCAAAGACCAGAACTGGAAAACCCCTTATGAAGTGATTTCCATTTTCGCAGATGTGATTTCCTACGGCGGAAATCTCTTACTGGATATCGGCCCGAAAGCCGACGGAACAATTCCCGATGAACAAATCCATATTCTGAAAGAACTGGGTGCCTGGAACAAAAAACATGCTGAAGCCGTTTTCAATACACTTCCAGGACTGCCTCAGGGTCATTTTTACGGTCCGACAAGCATCGCAAAAGACAGTACAGTGGTATATTTATTTCTGGCCGGAAATCCTTCTAAAAACGTTGTGCTTCGCGGACTTTTCAATGAGATCAAAAGTATTCAGGTACTTGGTAGTGAATCACAAGTCAAATGGAAAATAGTAGGCAAAATTTCCTGGAGCCCCGTTCCTGGTCTGGTTTTTATCGAAGTGCCTGAAAATCAGGATCCATATATGACCGTTTTGAAGATTGAACTGAAAGACAAGCTGAAATTGTATCGCGGAAGCGGCGGATTAAACTTATAAATCAAATTTTACGCAAACATGAAAATATTCATTCGCCAGATATTTCTGGGTTTCATTTTATTCATTTCCCTACAATTGCCGCTTTTTTCCGAAAACGGAGATACGATTCATATCATTACCCACAACCGAGAACTCGTGGTGACCGATCCGTCAGAAGGCATTAAAAATCACCGCCGCTGGGGCGTTTTTCCGGATGAAAATCTACCTGTCCGTAAAATCATGATGCACCTCCGTTTTGCCTGTCCCGACTCGATGCGCTGTGCAGATTGGGATTATTCTGACCGAATCCTGATCGAAAGAAAAGGCGGAAAAAATGGTCCCTTGCTCAACTATGAAATCGGGCGGGTAATCACCCCTTATGGTGGATTTTTTCCGAAAAACTGGACGTTCGATTGGGAGCTCGATGTAACGGATTTCAGTCTAGTACTTCGCGACAGCGTGGAAATCAATTTTATCCACTCCGGATACGAGCCCAACAACGACCGCGGCTGGGCCGTTACGATCGATTTTGAAATCAACACAGGTAATCCAATTGCCAGACCCATTTCCATAACAGAAATCTATAACGATCATTTTGCATATGGCGACAGTACAAATCCCATCGATAAAAGCCTGAAGGAGATCACATTCCGGACCGCTGAAAATGCTGCTTTCGCCAGATTCAAGGTGATCCAGACCGGACATGGCATGGATAGTCCTGACAACTGTGCCGAGTTTTGCAGCAAATACCGTGAATGCTGGTTCGATGGAAAACTCATCCAGAAACGCCAAATGTGGAAGGAATGTGGCGACAATCCGTTGTTTCCGCAGGCAGGCACCTGGATTTACGACCGTGGAAACTGGTGCCCGGGCTATCTCGTACAAACTGAAAACTTTGATTTTCAGGTATTTCCTGAAAAGGAACACCGGCTCCGGCTTGTGATGGAACCATACTCAGCCAGCATCGGAAACAACGGAGCTCAGGTCATTAGTGCCTACGTGATCCAATATGAAAAAGCTGTTTCAAATGTGGATGTTTCGATAGAAGATGTGATCGTTCCGTCCGGAAAAAATATCTACAGCCGCAAAAATCCTTCGGGAGCAAATGCGCAGATTGTGGTTAAAAATAATGGAAATGAGGATATTACTAGTCTGAATATTCATTATGGAAGCCTTGGTTTTGAGCCAAAACAGTTTCTGTGGAAAGGTTTAGTTTCATTCGGTGATACAGTACTCATCTCCTTGCCCGGACTTATCCAAAGTAAATCTGATGGCAAAATTTTTGAAGTACGTCTGAACAAAGTAAATGGAAAAAAAGATCAGTATCCTGCTGATAACCAAATGAAAGTTACATTCAATCCGGCACCAGTTCATGATTCTATATTGATTTTCAATTTGTTAACCAATAAAGAATCAAGCCAAAATGGTATAAGGCTGACTTCTGCCGATGGCAAAATGTTTTTCGAACGAAAAACCGGAAGTCTGAAACCGAAAACCGAATATCACGATACCCTGAAACTCACTCCGGGAGCCTATCAGCTTGCCTTAACCGACGAAGGCGGTGATGGTCTCGAATTCTGGTTCAATCGTGAAGGTGGTCGTGGTGAAGCCCGTTTATTAAATCGTAACAATCAGTTGATCAAGGCATTTGAATCAGATTGTGGTTCGGGTTGGATATATAATTTTACTGTTGGTGGTCAGCCGGATTCGATTCATGCCAACGATCACGCTATCAACCTCTACCCAAGTTTGACATCCGATTTTACCGAACTCCGGTATTTCTCCAATGCAACAGAAGATGTTACGGTTCGCCTTGTCAGCGATCCGAATGCGATTGTGCTTGAGGAACATATTTATCCGCAACTGAAATCCGGAAATTTCACCTACGACCTTCGCAGATATCCATTCGGGAGATTTTATCTGAAAGTAATTGTTAAGGGAAAAGAGATTTTCAACAAGCGAATCCGGTTTACAGAACCAGAAGAAAATCAGGTAAATAAGTATATTCCGCCAACCGATTCCCTCGTTAAAACCAAACTCGAAACCTGGCAGGACTGGAAATTCGGGGTCATCATTCACTGGGGTGCTTACAGTCAGTGGGGCGTGGTCGAAAGCTGGAGCCTGTGTCCGGAAGACGAATCCTGGTGCATCCGTCGGGGACCATTTTCCGAAGATTATAATCAGTATGTGCATGAATATGAACAGATCAGAAAGACCTTCAATCCGACAAAGTTCAATCCGGAAAACTGGGCCGAAGCCTGCCGGAAGGCCGGAATGAAATATGTGGTTTTCACCACCAAACACCACGACGGTTTCTGTATGTTCGATTCGAAATACACCGATTACAAAATCACCGACGCCGGAAGTGTTTTCGCACAAAACCAGAAAAGCAATGTCGCTTATGAGGTTTTCAATGCTTTCAGGAAACAGGGATTGGGTATTGGAGCCTACTTCAGTAAGCCCGACTGGCACAACGACGATTACTGGTGGCCGTATTTTCCGGTTACCGACCGCAATGTGAATTACGATCCGGTGAAATATCCGGAACGCTGGAAAAACTTTCAGGAATTTACCTACAATCAGATACAGGAGCTGATGACCGGCTACGGAAAAATAGATATTCTCTGGCTCGATGGCGGCTGGGTTCGACCTTCAGGCTCGCTCACCGAAGAAACCAAACCCTGGCTCGGAAAAAACCAGTATGTGCAGGATGTGAACATCCCGGAAATCGCGCAGATGGCGCGCAAAAACCAAGCAGGATTGCTCGTGGTTGACCGCAGTGTGCATGGCGAATTTGAGAATTACCGCACTCCCGAACAGCAGATTCCCGATCAGACTCCTGATTATCCCTGGGAAAGCTGCATCACACTGGGCGACAGCTGGTATTCTACCGGTCCGGCAGAACATTATAAATCAGCGCATTGGGCGATTCAAACCCTCGTGAAAATCGTGGCCAAAGGCGGCAATTTCCTGCTCGGAATCGGGCCGGATAAAACGGGCGAACTGGTGCCGGAAGTGTATCAGGTCCTCGAAGAAATCGGAAAGTGGATGGACGTGAATGCTGAGGCCATCTACAACTCAAAACCACTCGCACCTTATCAGTCAGGGCAATTTTGCTTTACGCAGTCGAAAGACGGAAAAACCCGCTATGCCTTTTATCTGTTGAATGAAAACGAAAGCATCCCCGAAAGTTTGGAATTGCCGTCAACATTTGTCACAAACGCGAACGAAATTCAGCTGTTGGGTCATTCTGAAACATTAAAAATCAGGGAGAAAGATGGGAAATATTGGCTTGATCTTCCAAAGAAATTCAGGAAGGAACATATCGAAACAGCGGTTTTGGTTTTTTGCGTAAATACTATTCAATAGCTTGTAAATGTGTATTATAGATAAATATTGATTATGAAAAAGTTTTTTTTAAGTTTCATCATTTGGGTTTTGTTCTCTCCTTTTCTTTCAGCTCAGCCCTCCGAAATCGGTGATGCCTGGATCAACGAAAAAATTTCGTCAATCAAGCGAGAACCCATGCACGCGACCTACTATGTGTTTGATAATAAGGAAAATGCCCTCACGAACAACTGGAAACAATCGCC
>CAZVKW010000106.1:0-5153 GCA_964627945.1 uncultured Lentimicrobiaceae bacterium | reverse complement strand
TCCTACCTCGAATGTCAGGATATGTGGCGCATCAGCGGCATCACCCGCGACTGTTTTATCTATGCCCGCAATCCGGTGCATCTCCGCGATCTGGAAATCAAAACCGATCTGGATGCCTCATATCGTGATGCGGTACTTTCGGTAAATCCTGTTTTTGTGAATCCGGAAAACAAGCTCGGGTATTCCGTGGATATTGCCTTATTTGATGATAAACAAACCGTTTTTAGCCACAATTACCTCTTGCAAAACATCAACGGTCCGATTCTGATTCCCATAAAAAATCCCCGGAAATGGACAGCTGAAACACCCAATCTGTATCAGATGCAACTCACCCTGCGCAATGCAAAAAGTGAAATTGTGGAAGTAATTCCACAGAAAATTGGTTTCCGCGAAGTGGAAATCATCAACGGAAAACTGTTGGTCAATGGTCAGGCCATCCTGATCAAAGGCGTGAACCGCCACGAAACTGATCCGCAAACCGGACAAACAATTTCACGTGAACGTATGGAACAGGATGTGAAATTGATGAAAGAATTCAATATCAATGCCTTGCGTACTTCACATTATCCGAATGATCCTTATATGTACGATTTATGCGACAAATATGGAATCTATGTGATTGATGAAGCCAATGTGGAATCGCACGGCATGGGCTACCAGACCGACAAAACCCTTGGTAACCGGCCTTCATGGCGCGATGCACATGTTGAACGCTGTGAACGAATGGTGGAACGCGACAAAAACCATCCATCGGTTATCATCTGGAGCATGGGCAACGAGGCCGGAAACGGATACAACTTTTACGAAGCTTATCTCTGGATAAAAAATCGTGATGCCTCTCGTCCCATTCATTACGAACGCGCCAATATCGACTGGCGTTTCCGTTTCGATTGGGACACCGACATTGTTTGCCCGATGTATCCTTCGCCCGACGATATTCTTTATTATACTGACACGCTAAAAAACCACGACCGGCCTTTTATCATGTGTGAATATGCCCACGCGATGGGAAATTCAATGGGAAATTTCAAGGAGTACTGGGACATCATCCGCGCAAAACAGCCTGTTACACAAGGTGGATTTATCTGGGATATGATCGATCAGGCTTATTATAAAGTTGATTCAAAAGGAGATACGATTTATTCTTATGGTGGTGATTATGGTCCGGCCAATGTTCCGAGCGATAAAAACTTTATGTGCAACGGCGTTTTTCATCCCGATCGGCGGCCGAATCCCCATGCCTGGGAAATGAAATATGTGTATCAGTCTGTCCTGACACGATTGGTGGATACAAAACCTACAATAGAAATTTTCAATGAGAATTTCTTCAAAAATCTTGACAATGTACAACTGAACTGGGAGCTGATGGTGGACGGTAAAGTAACAAAATCGGGAAAGATACAGGAAATCAATCTCAAAGCTCAACAAAGAACAAATCTGCAAATTCCGGTCAAAATGCCCGAAAATACGGGAAAGGAAGTGTTTCTCAATCTGACTTATACGCTAAAAAAAGAGGAGCCTCTGCTTCCGAAAGGCTTTGAAATTGCCAAAGATCAATTCTTGCTGATTGGCAAAACAGTCCAAGCTGTAACACTTGCTCAGAAAAGCAGCATCAAGGTCAATCAGACACGCAGTCAGATTCAGTTGGCTTCTGAACACATGAAACTGTCTTTCAATACATTAACAGGCTATATAAGCGAATACGAAGTGAATGGAAAACCAATTCTGGAAGCTGGCTATTTTCTGAAACCGAATTTCTGGCGGGCACCGAACGACAATGATTATGGCGCCGGAATTCAAAAGAAACTCAAAGTCTGGAAAGAAGCTACCGAATATCAGCAACTCCTTAATATTCAATTAGATGAATCCAATCCGAAACTTATGAAAGTTCATGCACAATATTCACTGGGTGAAGCAATTGGTGCAAATCTGATTCTTGACTACGAAATCAACTGTGAAGGAGAAATCGCTGTAAGGCAGAGTCTACAGGCAAAAAAAGGAACAATCATCAAAAAAGAAGAATTGTATCTGCTTCGTTTCGGAATGCAAATTGTTCTGAATAAAGATTTTACAGAGATTAAATATTACGGTAGGGGCCCCTGGGAAAATTATGCGGATCGCAATTATGCCGCTCACCTTGGTATTTATCAGCAAGCGGTGAAAGATCAGTGTTTCGACTATATCCGTCCTCAGGAAACCGGAAACAAAACCGATGTGCGATGGTACAAAGTGTTTACAAAATCAGGTTTTGGCATTGAAATCTATTCTGATTCCTTTTTGAATATGACGGCAAAGAATTTCCTCGACAGCGATCTGGATGAAGGTCCGGAGAAAAACCAGACCCATACCCGCGATATTCAGGCGAGGCCGTTCACGGTTCTTTCGATCGATTACAAACAGATGGGTGTTGGCGGAATAGACAGCTGGTGGGCCTGGCCTTTGGATCAGTACCGCTTGCCCTATCAGGATTACAGTTTCAGATTTACCATTAAACCCATGAAAAATGCCC
This sequence comes from uncultured Lentimicrobiaceae bacterium, assembly GCA_964627945.1. Lineage (GTDB taxonomy): Bacteria > Bacteroidota > Bacteroidia > Bacteroidales > F082 > CAJBPB01. Next base: position 2,644 of record CAZVKW010000106.1, on the reverse strand, counting down.
GGTAGTAAACACCTTGTATTGCTTTCTGCTTCAAAAAATTCATAGTTTTGTCATCCTAACTCAAAAAAAATCACATGAAAAGAAACCTATTGTTGTTGACTCTGTTTGCCGGAATCCTGTTTTCCTGCAAAGCGCCGGTCGAAAAAAATAAACTCGAACTTACCGTGATGGTAAACGATTTCGATGGAAAACAGATTTTGGTTGAAAAACGCAGCGGCGATGCCTGGCTTGGAATAGACTCAGCGCTTGTCGAAAATGGTCTGGCAAAATTCAGTCTCGAAGTTCCCGGAAATGAATTTTATTTCATCAGTCTGGAAAGCGTAAAAGGCTATGTCCTTTTCTTTGCCGAACCACTGCCTATCAACATCCGCATCGATCCGACCAATATACGGGAAGCCGTTATCACAGGCTCTCCTACCCAGGATCGTCTGCGTAAATTTAACGACGACTATCTTGCCTATGACGATGTGATGGCCGATTATTATCAGGCATACAAGGATGCACAATCGAATGGTGATGAAGCAGGACAGAAACTTGCCGAACAGCGTTATGACAGCACCGAACGCGCCAAAACAAAATTTCTGGTCGATTATCTGATGATCAATAACAAAGATGTTGTGTCGCATTATCTGCTCAGTCGTAACACCTATCAGTTTGAACTTGAGGAACTTGAAGCCATTGTGAAGAACTTCGATCCATCAGTAAAATCAGCTTATCTGGATGAGCTTTTTGATCGTGTAAAGATTCTGCAACGTGTGTCAGTTGGACAGATGTACATTGATTTTCAGATGGAAGCTCCTGACAGCAGCAAAATTTCACTTTCGGATAAAGTTGGTGCAAAATTATTGCTGGTCGATTTCTGGGCTTCGTGGTGTGGACCATGCCGCGCCGAAAACCCGAATGTTGTTGCTGTTTACAACGACTTCAAAAACAAAGGTTTTGATGTGTACGGAGTTTCATTCGATACCGACAAATCCAAATGGCTGGCTGCTATTCAGGCCGACGGACTCACCTGGACCCATGTTTCGGATCTGAAAGGCTGGAGCAATGGTGCCGGCAAACTCTATGGTATTCAATCGATTCCACAAAATATTCTGCTCGATGAAAAAGGCGTGATCATTGCCAAAAATCTTCGTGGTGAAGATCTTCGGGCAAAAGTTTCAGAATTGCTTTCTGCAACAAAAAAATAAGGTAACAATCTTATATTCAATAAAAAAGGCGGTAAATACCGCCTTTTTTTATATACTATTCTTTCTTCTTTTCATGCATCTCGGTCCACATTCGACTGAATGACTTCTTTGCCGGTACGGGCATCGTCCGTCGCTTTCCCCACTGTTTCGAAACAAAATAATTGAGAACCATTTTCTTTGTTCCGGCACCGGGCATTTCGAGCAGTTTTCGGCTACCGAGCACACGGGCCATACTTTTCATCATGAAACGGTCGCCTGTAATTTCGGCTTCTACAGATTCATTCCTGTTAAGTAGCAACAAATCGTGAAGCGGGATTTTCACCGGACAAACTTCTGTACAGGCACCGCAGAGTGTAGAAGCAAAACTCAGGTGATAATGATCCTTCACAGGTTTCATGTGTTGTGAAATCACCGATCCGATGGGTCCTGTGTATGTGGTTTCATAAGAATAACCACCAATGTTTTTGTAAACCGGACATACATTCAGGCAGGCTCCGCAACGGATACAACCAAGTGCAAAACGTTGGCGGGCCTTGGAAAGTAAATCCGTGCGACCGTTATCCAACAGAATAACATACATTTCTGATGGCCCTACAGTGTTTTTTGAAGGGCCGGTTACGATGGAATTATACACCGTCATTGCCTGTCCTGTACCATGCGTAGCAAGCAATGGTAAAAACAGATCCAGGTCATCCACTGATGGAATGATCTTTTCAATTCCTACCAACACAATATGCAATGGAGGAAAAGCCATCGACATGATCGCGTTTCCTTCATTTTCGGTTACTGATATACCTCCGATATCGGCCAGAATGAAGTTGGCTCCGGTGATACCTGCTCCGGCTGAAACAAACTTATCGCGTAACTGTTTTCGTGTAAAAGCAGTGATTTCTTCCGGAGTACTACCGGGTTTCAGGCCGAATTTCTCAGTATAGAGTTTTGCCACATCCTCTTTCGACTTATGCATGGCCGGCGTGACAATATGATAGGGTTTTTCGCCAGCCTGTTGAACAATGTATTCTCCAAGATCGGTTTCAACGGCTTCAATTTTTGCCTTTTCGAGGAAATGATTCATTTCTATTTCCTCGGAAGTCATTGATTTTGATTTAACTACGCAAGTAATCTGACGTGATTCGAGCAATTGAAGAATCTCTTTTTGTGCATCGTCAGCATCACGGGCCCAAATTACTTTACCGCCATTTTTGGTGAAATTGGTTTCAAACTCCACCAATAACTTATCAAGTTTAGCCAGTGATTTGTGCTTGATATAGGCCGCGCGCATCCTGGCCAGTTCGAGCTTGGCATAACGCGCCTTTCCTTTCACTACTGCCTGATCGTATCGTCCAATGTTGAATTGTATCTTTTTCCGGTGTTCGCGGTCAAAGGCTGTTTTTTCGGATAAACGTTGAAAACTACTGGATTTTTCCGACATTATATTTCTGATTTATAAGGTA
>CAZVKW010000105.1:0-10217 GCA_964627945.1 uncultured Lentimicrobiaceae bacterium | reverse complement strand
AATATGGAAGATATCGCCAGTGTGGATATCGTTCTTACACCTGACAAGTCGAAATGGACACGTTGTCCGGTTCTTGAAATGCAAAACGATATGAACCTTGCTGAAGGAAAAGCTCCAAGATTCAGTCTGCGCCGTGCGGCATCAGTCGATAAAGACGGAAACCCGGCTGCTGATATGAATGGCGAAGCCAGTGATGATCCAAATGCAGCAAATTATATCAGCTCACATGGTATGGGTTGGTTCCCGGGATATGCAATTAACATTGAAACCGGAGAACGCTTGAATATGATGTTTGGTGAAGACTCATATTTGTCAGCATACAACGGACGTGATATGAAGTTCAATCCACCTTCAAAGAATATGGATCTTGTAAACCAGGTACTCGAACCAAATATCTTTAATCAGGTATCGTTCGATGCTGTGATGGGTGGTTTACATTATGTGTACGTAATGAAACACGATAAAAACACCTATTCATTTGGCGGAACGGAGTTCAGATTTGAAAGCCCTGCCTATGATGCCGGCCGAATGTCGCAAAGCGTTCTGGATACTATCTTCCAGTCAACCTATAATTTCAGTACTGCATTCTTCTTCACACAAGTAATGTATGTTGGTATGCCGATGGGAGTTAAAGGTCAGGATTGGCTTTCGAACGATGCCAGAATTCGTATCCGTATTTCGAAACCTTATCAGAAATATTATTCTTTACAACCTCTGGATACTATTTATGAAGGAATGGATGTAAATAATTTCTTGCCAAAATATGGCTTTACAACCAAGGGTATTGCAACTGAAGTCAGAAATGTTGAAAAGTTACAGACAGACCTTGATCTGATCAATGTTGTTCCTAATCCTTACTATGCATATTCTTCGTATGAGAAGAACGCACTTGACAACAGAATTAAGATTACCAATTTGCCTGAGCAGTGCGTTGTAACAATTTACAATATGAGTGGCGTAAAGATCCGTCAGTTTAAGAAAGACGAAGCCAAGACATCGATTGACTGGGATTTGAAAAACTTTGCCGGAGTCCCTGTGGCAAGTGGAGTTTATATGATCCATATCAAATCGGCTGATGGTGAGCGAATCATCAAGTGGTTTGGAACGATGAGACCAATTGACCTCAATACATTCTAACCCAAAACGAATTGCGAACAACAAAATAATCTACATGATGAAGACTATAAATAGATATCTGATCGCAACTATCCTGCTGCTAAGCCTTGTTTTTACAGGGATAAATACCTTTGCAGGAAATAAAGACCGCTTGGGCCAGGCAGGAGCTTCCGAGCTTCTGATCAATCCCTGGGCCAGAAGTACAGGTTGGGGCAATGCTGGTATGTCGAACATAAAAGGTCTCGAAGCCATTTGGAGCAATGTGGGCGGAACTGCCTTTACCAAAAAAACCGAATTGATATTCGCACATACTACCTGGCTTAAAGGAAGTGACGTAAATATCTTCTCGTTCGGATTGACCCAGAAAGTGGGTGAGTCAGGTGCTTTCGGGCTCGCAGTAATGTCGATGAACTTTGGTGATATTCCAATTACGACCACCGACGATCCTGATGGCGGACTAGGTAATTTTACACCAAGTTTGTTAAATATCGGGCTTTCTTATGCCAAAGCATTCTCGAACAGTATTCAGGCTGGTTTTGTGTTGAAAATCATCTCCGAAAGCATCTCTGACATCAGTGCTCAGGGTGTGGCCATCGATGCTGGTATTCAATATGTGACAGGTGAAACCGAAAATATTCACTTTGGGATTTCATTGAAAAACTGGGGACCAACCATGCGCTTTTCCGGTGATGGTCTTTCACTCAGAGCTTTCATTCCCGGTCAGGAAACCCAGTTTACACTTGAACAGCGCAGCGAAGCATTTGAGTTGCCGGCTCAGTTGTCAATTGGAACCGCCTATGATTTCAATTTTGAAAAACAAACCCGTTTTACATTGGCCGGTAATTTCACCTCGAACTCCTTCACCAAAGATCAGATCACACTTGGTGGTGAATTCAGTCTTCGCGAACTTTTATTGCTTCGCGCCGGTTATACCTATGAAAGTGGTATGTGGGAAAATATTGAAACATCTGATCGTACAAACGTGAGTAAAGGATTAAGTGCTGGTTTATCAGTGCAGATTCCTTTGAACAAGGAAACAGGTTCTGTTTTCTCTGTTGATTACTCTTACCGCGATACGGATCATTTTAACGGAAATCATACCATTGGTGCCCGCATTAGTTTCTAATGCATTAGCACAAGAATAAAAAATTATATCTTTGCAGTCAATAAAGGCCCTTAATCATTTAAGGGCTTTTATCGTATTTAAAAATGTTAAGCACATGTCAGATACAAAGTATTTTACTCAGGAAGGGCTTCTAAAATTAAAGAAAGAGCTTGATGAACTTGTTTCGAAGGAACGACCGAAAATGTCGCAGATGATCGCCGAAGCACGCGACAAAGGTGATCTTTCAGAGAACGCCGAATATGATGCAGCCAAGGATGCTCAGGGAATGCTTGAACTGAAAATATCGCAGCTACAGGATCTCATGATCAATGCACGGGTAATCGATGAATCGAAGATGGATCTGACAAAAGTTCTGCTGCTTTCCAAGGTTAAAATCAAGAACCTGACGAATGGCGCAACTTTGACTTATACACTTGTTCCTGAGAAGGAAGCTGACCTTAAGGCAGGGAAAATTTCTGTTAATTCGCCAATTTCAAAAGGTCTGCTTGGCAAAAGTGTTGGCGACCAGGCTACAATTACTGTTCCGGCCGGAAATATCACATTTGAGATTGTAGAAATTTCACGTTAATAAATAGATTATGGCAAGCATTTTCACACGTATCTTACAAGGAGAAATTCCCTGTCATAAAATTGCCGAGAATGAACAGTATTTTGCCTTTCTCGATATCAATCCTCTTGCCAAAGGGCATGCTTTGGTAATCCCGAAAACAGAAAGTGACTATATTTTCAGGATGGATGATGCTGAATTGGCCGGTTTAATGGTATTTGCGAAGAAGATTGGGCTTGCTATCGAAAAAGTTGTACCCTGCAAGAGAATTGGAGTGACTGTGATTGGCCTTGAAGTTCCGCACACGCATATTCACCTGATTCCAATCAATGGGATATCTGATATGGAGTTTAGTCGACCGAAATTGAAATTCAGCAACGAAGAGTTGGCCGAATTGGCAAAAGAAATTCAGGAAGCTTTATAAAAACAAAAACCGGTCTGGACCGGTTTTTTTGTTAATATGCTCTGGCGTTTCTGCCTTCCACGAAATTGATGAATGATTTGTTCACTACCTTGTTGCCTCCGGGTGTGGGATAATCTCCTGTAAAGTACCAGTCACCCTTATGTTCAGGAATGGCTTCGTGAAGGTGTTCAATGGATTGATAAATGACACTCACCTTTGCTTTCACATCAGGTGAAGTGACCATTCTTGCAATTTTATCAGAGATTTCCTGTGCACTGAAAGGTTTGTAGATTGCTTTAACGGTGTTCCTTATCTGTTCTTTCGGAAGATGCTCCTGTGCCTTGCATTGCTCATAAACATCCCGAATAATCTCTTCTCTTCCGGTCTCTTTCAAAAGTTCAATAGCAGCCCTGAAAGCGATGAAATCACCCAGTTTGGCCATATCTATACCATAACAGTCCGGATAACGGATTTGCGGTGCTGAAGATGCAATAACAATATGTTTGGGACCAAGACGATCAAGGATGCGCACAATACTGTTTCTGAGGGTTGTTCCACGAACGATGGAATCATCTACCACCACCAGCGAATCGACACCTTTTTGCACAACTCCATAGGTTACGTCGTAGATATGTGCCACAAGATCATCGCGTTGGGTATCCTGGGTGATGAAAGTGCGAAGCTTCATATCTTTCACAGCAATGTCTTCTACCCTGAGTTTTGAAGCAAAAATTTCATCGAGCTGATTACCGGTGATAGTATTGCCTATTGCCAGAATTTTGTCTTTCTTTTGTGCGAGGCTAACGGTGTTTAATTCCTGAACCATACCTCGGAAAGCGGCTGAGGCTGTATTTGGGATATATGAAAATACGGTATCGTCGAGATTGTTTTCTATTTTTTCAAGTACCTGAGGAACAAGTAGTTTACCTAATCTTTTCCGCTCTTCATATATGGCTCCATCGGTACCACGGGAAAAGTAAATTCTTTCAAAAGAACAGGCTTTGCGTTCGAGAGGCGTTTTAAATTCAACTTCACTGAATTCACCGTTTTTGCGGATAATTACCGCGTGGCCGGGTTTCAGTTCACGGATTTGTGATATATCCACATCAAACGCAGTCTGTATAGGAGGTCTTTCGGATGTAACAACGACGATTTCATCATCTATGTAATAGTAAGCCGGCCTTATTCCTGACGGATCACGCATAACGAATGCATCGCCATGTCCAAACATGCCTGTTATCACATAACCGCCGTCCCAGTATTGACTTGCTTCACTGAGGATAGCCTGAACATCCAGATTTTCGGCGATCTTATGGGTTATTTCTTTCTTGCTGAAGCCTTCTTTGCGCGATTTCCAGTAAATTCTTTCGTTCTCTTCATCCAGGAAGTGCCCGATTTTCTCAAGAACTGTCACGGTATCAGATGTTTCAACAGGGTACTGACCCAAATCAACCAGTTTATTAAACAACTCGTCAACATTGGTCATATTGAAATTGCCGGCAAGTACAAGGTTACGGGTCATCCAGTTGTTAGCACGTACAAAGGGGTGCAGATTCGAAATGCTGTTTTGTCCAAAAGTTCCATAACGCAGATGACCCATGAACAATTCACCTGTAAAATCAACATTTTGTTTCAACCAGTGTACATCTTTTAAGCCCATGGGCTGTTTCTCACCCGCTTCATGTAACCTATCATACACCTGATTAAAAATATCTCTGATGGGTGTTGAAGAATTGGATCGGATACGGTTGATATATTTGGTTCCCGGAGGCATATCAAATTTGATAGAGGCAATTCCTGCACCATCCTGACCACGGTTGTGCTGTTTCTGCATCAGAAGATGGAGTTTCTGAAGACCGTAGATAGGCGTTCCGTATGTAGTAAGGTAATGATCCAGAGGTTTGAGCAAACGGATGAGGGCAATGCCACACTCGTGTTTAATTTGGTCGCTCATGCACGTAAGGCTTTATTGAATAAATGATACATTTGCATCAATCAAGGTGCAAAAGTAATATAAAACCACGTATGTACAAGATAAGAGAAGCTCTTCCGGACGATATTCAATTCATTGTTTCCTTTCAAATTAACATGGCGCTTGAAACGGAGAACCTGATCCTCGATTCTGATATATTGACTTCCGGTGTTGAATCAGTTTTCCGTTTTCCTGATAAAGGGCGCTATTTTGTAGCGTGCACTGATCGCGAGGTAATCGCCTCACTCATGATTACCTACGAATGGAGCGATTGGCGAAACCGTACAATTTTCTGGATTCAATCAGTGTATGTGCTTCCTGAACATCGTCGAAGAGGTGTTTATGCATCACTGTATCAGCATATCCGCAAACTCGCCGAGGCAGATACGAATATCGGCGGGATTAGATTGTATGTTGACCGAACCAACCTGACAGCTCAAGCCACTTATGCGTCTCTTGGAATGAATGGTGAGCATTACCAGGTTTTTGAATGGATGAAAAACTCGAATGATTAGTCCTTGACTTTCTTTTATCAAAAAAATTCTGTGTTATTTCATGATTCTTCCGATTGGATAGACCTTATAATGGGTATCCCACCAGGGTGTTTTGCTGTAGAACCAGTTTAATTGTTCCCAGGAATCTTTCGCAAACAAGCTGTCTGATTGCATTTTATGTTCGTATTCTGTTCGCAGTCCCGGGATGGAATCAAGCATTTTTCTCGCTAGGGGCTCCATTACATACGACTCGGCATATTCTTTCTGCTCAAAAATCTGATTGAAGAATCCCCATTCCAGAAACGATCCATTTCCATCGGGTTCAAGCATATGTGCGATGATTTTTGCAAGAGGTTGATCCATCGGAACAATCACACTACCGGTTGAATAGGTGATCATGGAGACTTTTTTATCATACTTAATCTTGCTCATTCTGAACCGGCCTTCATAGGGGTTTTTCTGCCATTCATTCTTAGTAAATACATAGATTTCAACTTCTTTTGTTTCTTCTTTCTCAATTGGTATCATTTTGATTCCATGCAGTTTAAGTCGTTCGATAATATCCTGCCATTCTACCGGAATAATATAGGCTTCGGGAAGATGAACCAATGAAGTCGGATTTACCTTTTCAAAAATCGGCAAATACATATCAACAGCTTTGGTGTTATCATATTTAAACCAGTCACCACCAGTAAGATCGCTCTTATCAACTACATATTCAATGCCTTTGAACAGAATCTGGCTGCTATCAGTCATGTCAGTCTGAAAGTGTAATGGGAAATCATTATGCCTGAATTCTTTTGACACCGTAAATGCATCTGCCTCCTGTATGAGTTTGCTCAGATGATTATATTCTTTTGCTAAGACAGATAATGTGGCCAGAATCATCTCTTTGGTCGATTCCACTCTGGGTTGATAGGCTTTCAGCATATGTGTTTCGATGAGCAATCCCGGACGATTACGCATGGCGGTATACCCCTGTGAAAACATCGGACCTGCGACACCCGAAAGCAAGCCACTGCGCGGATCGTGCCAGTTGCGGAAGTAAACGTATGGAAAGATGGGCATCTGTCGGCTGTCCATCTGTAATGTAACAGCCGGTAGGTAGATGTTCTTTTGCCAATCGGTAAGGTTTTGATCCATATTCCCGCTCGTTTCGATACCATAGGTGAGTACGTACTGATAATCAGCGCCATCGGTGGTATGCGTATCGATAAAAAATTCGGGAAGCCATTGGTTATATAGTTTAAGCCATGCGCGCATTTCAGGGGAATCGGCTTTCAGAAAATCACGGTTCAGGTTCAAATTCTGAGCAGTAGTTCGCCAACCCATTTCACTTGGTCCGTTTTGGTTGATCCGGCCAAATTTACCAAATCGTTCATGCCCGTCAACATTGAAAATGGGGATAAACAGCAGACTAACATTTTTGAACAAATCTTCATGTTGATGTCGGATTACCAGATCACGCAACAAAACGAGCATGGCATCTTTTCCTTCGGATTCCCCGGAATGGATGCAGGCTTCAACCATCAGGATGATCCGTCCTTTTGAACGGATTTTGTCAGGATCAGTGAAACCGTCATGATCATACACTGCATAAACAAGATCGCGTTGCTGTGGACTTGTACCAAAACTCCCGAGGCTCAACTGATCGGATTCCTGATCGAGTCTCTTCAGAAAATCAATGGTTTCGGAATAACGGGGTGTGGCTTTCATTCCCGATTGCTCGTAAAACGTAAGCCAGGGATCGTTCTGTGCCTGAATTGCAGAAAACAGGAACAGACTTATGAGTATATTTATCAGGAATTTCATCGATTTCGGAATTGGAAACGCGGCAAATGTAAAGTAAAAGTCAATCTGAAAGACTTGTTTTGGTAGCTTTTCAGATATTTCAACTTCATAGATTCAGTGTGTTTATTGCAGATTCCTTACATTTGAACAAAAAGTAGCAATGTATCCAAACAAGCGTTTACAGTCGGTGCGACTGATTCTCATTATTTCAATGATACTTCTGAATTTCCCGACAATTGCCCAGATCAAAGCCCCGAAACTGATTGTCAGGGCTGATGATATGGGAAGCAGTCATTCAGCCAATCTGGCGATACAGAAAAGCTATGTGGAGGGATATGTTACATCGGTAGAAGTAATGGCAGTTACAGCCTGGTTTCCGGAAGCTGTGAAAATGCTTGCAGCCTATCCTGCAGTTGATGTTGGATTGCATCTTACACTCACGAGCGAATGGGAAAACATCAAATGGCGGCCACTGAGTTGTGGTAAAAGTCTGACCGACGAGAACGGCTATTTTTACCCGATGCGTTCGCCTCATCCTGCTTATGCAGGAAAGTCATTGGCTGAGGTAAATCTTGATTTGAATGAAATCGAACAGGAATTCAGGGCACAGATAGAACTTACTCTAAGGAATATTCCGCGATTGTCGCATCTCACCGATCATATGGGCTGCGCTTCGGTGAACGACAGTGTTATGGACCTTGTTATAAAACTGGCCGAGGAATACGGATTGGTGTTCGAGCCATCTGAGCTGATGTCATTTGGTTATAGTGGACTATCGGGCAGTTTTGCCGAAAAGAAAAGCTCATTTCTGAAAATGCTCGCTTCACTGGAGGCTGGTAAAACCTACCTTTTTCTGGATCATCCCGGATTGAATGATGCTGAACAGCAGGCAGTTTATCATATTGGTTATGAGAGAGTAGCTGCTGACCGCCAGGAAGTTACTGATTTATTCACTGATCAGGAAGTAGAGCAGAAGATTCAGAAATCGGGAATAGAACTGATCAGTTATCAGGCTTTCAGAACGACTGAAGGGAAATAATACTTCTAAATTTTCTATTTTCAAATGAACTATTTCACTTTCCAAGCATAATCCACATAGCGCCAGTCGAAGTCATCACCTTTCACATCGATCATCAGATAACCTTCTTCCAGACCATTGTTTTTTCCTTCCCACCAGCGTGAACAAACCGATCCGCCTGTGATAAAAGTTGTTCTTCCGTTCACTTCGATACTTTCGAGAAAATGCATATGACCCTGCAATACAAGTTTCAGATTGTGGTGTTTAAATAAATCCAACACTTGCATTGAATTGCCGATAACATTACCACGCCAGGTAGTGACAAATGGACCATCTTCGATTTGTGTCAGAACGGTGATAAATGGAATATGTATGCTCACACAAACAGGGGTGAGGCTGTCAATTGTGGCCAGATCCGCTCGTATCCATTCCATCTGAACCGAATCAACCTGACCGTAATAATCTCTTTCAGCCGTGAAACCAATTCCATCAAGCACCATGAAGTGCCATCCTTTATGGTTGTATGAATAATAGCATTTCCCGAGATACTTTTCGAACATTTTTTTACCATACAGCGGATGTTCAGGAGAGATACCACTGCTTGTGTACAAACCAAACACTTCGTGATTTCCAATGGTATTGTATACCGGCATTTTGAAACTCTTCGAGCAGTTCATGTAGATCTGATACAGACTGTCGGCCCGGCTTTGTTTTTGCCCCAGGGCATCCATGATCAGGTCTCCTCCTGTAATCACAAAATCCGGCTTTAATTTATTTACACTTTGAATAGCCTGAAGAAATCCTTTTTCTGCATTCTTTTCAGGTTGAACATGGATATCGGTCATGAAGGCGAAACTGAAATTTTCGGCTTTTGACTGGGCTGTCAAAGGTTTCTGTAGAATTGTTGTGAATAAAGCAATAAAAACAATTGTCAGTGAGGTAGTGAACTGTTTCATAAAGCAATCGTTATGGGTTTCTGAATCAAAAGTAAACAAATTCAGCTTTTTAAGACCTGCTTAAATTGCAAATGGCTTCTGATAATTCTGTTCATATCGCTACATCAAATATTTCAATAATAATTGGTATGTTGTTTGTATTATATTAATTGATTATTTTTGGTTGTTTTCAATTTCAAAAATGGAAAATAGTTTATGATCAGAAAAGCAATTCTTTGAGCCAGTTGAATCAATTCCTTTAATAGGAGGATACTGGATAGTTCATGATTTTCTTACAATATTTTGAATCAGAATTTAAATAACAATTCTTCACTAATAACTAATAAACAAAGCAAACATGAAAACAAGGATTATTTTAATGAGTACTTTTTTGGTGGCTTCTTTTGCGTTTTTCGCATTCAGTGTACCACAGGATCAGAAAAAACCTGCTCCATGGAAGATTGATGCCAAATACAAAGCCATGAAAAACCCTTCAGCCGGGGATGCTGAAAGTGTAAAATTGGGCAAAGCGCTCTACGCCAAACATTGCAAATCATGCCATGGAAATCTTGGACTGGGTGACGGACCAAAAGCAGCCAATATGGAAACATTCCCTGGCAATTTTTCAGATGCAAAATTCCAGTCCGCATACGCTGATGGAGAATTATTGTATATGATCCTCGAAGGAAGAGACGAAATGCCAAAATTTGATGGTAAAATTCCGGATGAAGAAGGCAGATGGGCAGTTGTGAACTATGTTCGTTCGTTGAAAAAATAGTCTTTATCAGTCGTATATGACTGAATATTAAGTAAAA
>CAZVKW010000104.1:4778-10305 GCA_964627945.1 uncultured Lentimicrobiaceae bacterium | reverse complement strand
TTCAGTCCCCAGATATCGGCCAGCATATAGGTGTCGGCATCCCCGCCCAGACTTACAACTTTGTTTCGGTTGTGGGCAAAATTGATTCCTGAACGGATCACAAGGTTTTTGTTGCGGTATGGAACGGTATTGATGATGATTTCATAGCCACGGTTGCTGAGAACGCCTTCGTTGGTCATGATGTTGGTTGCGCCGGATGATACCGGAACAGGCAGATTCGGGATGATCTGATCAAAGGAATAAAGGTAATAATAGGTGAAATCAAGGTCGATTCTGTTTTCGAAAAAGCCAAGGTTCAAACCGCCTTCATAGGCATTTACCCTTTGCGGGCGCAACTGAATGGGCGGTATGATCGAAGGAAACCCGGATGATTGCTGTCCGCCAAACATGCTGGTATTGTAATAAAAACTCAAAAGATACGGATCGGTGTCGGTCGCTGTCTGGGCTGCTCCTCCGCGGATTTTCATGAAGTTCATCCATGGGATGTTTTTCATGAAATCAAAGGCTTCGGTCGGAATAAAACTCAGCGAAGCAGAAGGGTAGAAGTAAGAGTTATTATTTGCCGGAAGGGCTGAAGACCAGTCATTTCGGCCGGTAAGCTCCAGATAAATGAATTTGTTATAGGCAAGATTGAGGAATGAAAAAACCGAGTTGTTGCGTTTGTTCATGATGCCCTCAGTCGGGATCATGGAGGAGGCTGAATTACCCGGATTATCGACGATGGTATTGTTGTTCGCATCGGTCGTATAAGTCGTTTCGGTAAAATTGAAAAAAGTATACATATTCGGGTAATACCAGGTGCCTGAATGACCGTTCAGATAATAGTATTCCTGACTCCAGCGGCTGGCTCCGGCAGTAAAGGAAACGTCAAATCCGGTTCCTAAAAACTGTTCTTTGTTAGCCGTCATGATAAAATCGTAATTGTCGCCGATATTTCTCGAAAGACCATTGCTGTAATAACCATTCAGCAATCCCAATGGATCGGTTGGTTTGTTGCGGGTTTCAAACTGCTCAACGGTATAATCGCGACTGATTCTGCCTAGGATATTCAGCCAGGGGAAAGGATCATAAATCAATGCCAGCGCTCCGGTATATTTGTCGCGGTTCTGGCTTGTATTGTTGTTGTAGTAATCCCACCAGAGAGTCGGGCTGATATAATAGAACGGATAGCCTTCCTGTGGATTCTGTGAACCATCTGCATTGGCGTAATTCTGTTTGTCGATTCCCTGATAACTTCTTGGCCATGAGTAGAGTAAACCCTTGTTGAAGGAGTTCCAGTCTTCGCCCAGCATCGGACTGTTCAGTCGTTGGTACTGGATAAAGGAAAGACTTACGTCGGTGCTTAGTTTGTCACTGATTTTCAGGCTGGCACCCAGATTGACCGTTGTACGATTGAAATTGCTGTTGTCAACAATGGCTTTGTTGTCCTGACGGGTGAAAGATACGCGCATGGTACCTTTGTCGCCACCGCCTGTGGCAGATACATTGTGTGTGGTTGTGAAACCATTGTGAAAGGGCATTTTCAGATTATCAGGCTGTGGTGACCACGAACGCATTTCGCCATCCCACCATTTGACCATTTGACCTTCCATTTTTGGGCCCCAGGAAACTGCAGATCCGTAATAACCAAACTCAGCCGAAGTACTCGAAGTCTCGCCTTCCTGATTGATAATCAGGTTTTCGTTGCCATAAATTCCGGGGTACAATAAAGTATCGCCCGACATGGGAAAAGTGGGAGGTGTAAACGAAATAGGACCACCATGACCATAGGTATTCTGAACATCGCGATACAGATAGGGAGTTGTGATCTTGTAATCCATATTGTAGGTCACGCCGAGTCCTTTTTGTTTGGAACCGCGTTTGGTTGTGATAAATAAGACGCCATTCGCCCCGCGTGAACCGTATTTGGCTGATGCAGCACCGCCTTTCATGAGTGTCATACTTTCGATGTCGTAGGCATTGAGGTCGTTGATGGCACTTCCCCAGTCCACGCCGCGACCGATATTTGTCAGTCCGGGTACATTTTCCATCGGAATATTATCGACCACGATCAGAGGCTGATTGTCGGAACCGATGTTGTTATTCCCACGAATCACGATGCGGGTTGATCCGCCTTCCACGCCGTCGGGCTGCGAAATCTGCACCCCTGCTGATCTTCCGGTGATGGCATTCAGCACGTTCGGCGCTTTGGAATCCGTTACCACGGCGGCTTCAATTTTTTCGGTTGAGTAACCGATTTCCCGCTTCTGCCGGCTGATTCCGAGGGCGGTGACGACTACTTCATCAAGCTGCTGGGCATTTTCAAGCAGTTGGATACTGAAGTTTTTGGTGTCTCCGACAGTGATTTCCTGCTTGTCATAACCCAGAAAACTAATAACTAGAATATTTTCCGGAAGCAGGTTCTGAAGGGCGAAACGACCATCAATATCACTGGTTGTTCCGGTAGTTGTGCCTTTGATCTGAATAGTAACACCAGGAAGGGGAGAGCCGTCTGAAGCAGATGTGACGATTCCAATAATGCTTAATGTCTGAGCATTGGCATGATAAATCGTAAAAATCAGCAGGATAAGGCCGAGTAAAGTTCTTTTCATACGTGCAATTTTTGTGCAAACGGGATTCAATGTGCGTTCTACAAATATATGAAATTGAACTGAGTCCGAAGGAGAGTCTGGATAAAAATGAATTATAATTGATGGTTTTTGTTATTGATTATTGTTTCTGCTGGAAATATGTCTTATTTTTGTAGACAATTGTCTAAACCAGAATTCATATATTATGACAAAAGCCATTGAACAAAAATTAGATAAGGAAGTAACTGCGATGTTCAAAAACACATCTCAGTCAGATATCCGCTTTAGCGTGACTCCAAAAATCACCTATAACGAACTTCTTTCTGATAAAATGTTTATTATCTCAGCAATACGCGCAGGAATTCCATTTTCTTTGTTTAGTCTGATTCGGGAAACAACACCTTTTTCGGAAACAGAATGGGCTGGTTTTCTTGATATTTCAACCAAATCCTTGCAACGATATAAAGCTGCTTCACGGCATTTTAAGCCAATGCAATCAGAAAAAATTATTGAATTGGCTGAGGTAACCAAACTGGGTAGTGAAGTATTCGAAGATATGGATAAACTGAAACTTTGGTTGAATGCACCCAACTTTGCCCTTGGCAATAATACGCCGGTAGAATTGTTGAAAGATTCTTATGGCAAGGATTTGGTTATGGGTGAGCTTACCAGAATTCACTATGGAATCTTTGTTTAGTCATTATGGAAGTATACCGACTGAGCCGGGAGCGATTTGCAGGATCCCTGAGCGGGAGAGGGGCGGCCATTTGTGGTGCCAGATGGAATTCTGTTGGTGTGGAACTTATTTATACGGCCGGTAACAGGTCTCTCGCAATGGCTGAGGTTGTGGTTCATCTAACGCTGGCAAGTCTGCCGGATGATTTTGTGATGATGAAGATATTGATACCCGATTATATTGATTACAGGGAAGTTAATGTTGAGGAATTGCCGCTTCATTGGAATGCTTTTCCATATCCTTCTGCTGATCAAAGAATTGGTGATCAATTTGTTGCCGAAAATTTGTATTGTGTTCTTAAAATTCCGTCTGCTGTAACAAAAGGGGATTTCAATTATCTGATCAATCCCAAACATCCTGATTTTTCAGTGATCAGCATTGTGGAGGTGACAAAATTCCCATTCGATAGACGGATTTTCAAGTAGAAGTCAGAATTGTTGATATGGTGAATCGTTTATTCGTTGAATTGTTTTATTCAATTTTTCTCTTCATTGTCTAAGTTGATTATCAAAGCGCCTTGCCAAAAGCAAAATCAAACTCCGGTCTTCCAACTTCGCGCTTCTGACTTCGGTCTTCCGTCTCCAGTCTTCTACACTACTTCACTTTCTTCTTCCGGCTCTTCGTCGAACAATCCTTCGGTCAGCGTTGGAGCCTCGGCTGTGGGAAGCATCTGAACTTTTTTCAGCTTGCGTTCGATGGCACGTGTACGTGAACCAACCAGATTGTCGATCTCGTTTCCTGCTTCGGTAATTTTCTTCTGAGCCTTTTCGAGGATGCCGCCAAACTTCCCGAATTCCGTTTTCACTTCGCCCAATATCTGCCAAACCTCGCTGCTACGCTGCTGAATGGCGAGGGTTTTGAAGCCCATCTGCAAACTGTTTAGAATAGCCGCCAGCGTGGTCGGGCCGGTGATGATGATCTTGAATTCGCGCTGCAATTGTTCAATCAGATCGGTGTTTCGGACCACTTCGGCATAAAGTCCTTCGATCGGCAGAAACATGATTCCGAAGTCGGTGGTGAATGGTGGATCAAGGTATTTGTCGCGGATATCCTTGGCGAATTTACGGATGGAGGTGGCAAGCGTTTTTGTAGCTTCCTCCACCTTTACCGGATTGGCTTCATCGTAAGCGATCTGCAAAAGATGATAGGCTTCCTGCGGGAATTTGGCATCGATAGGGAGATAGACATATCCATCTTTGATCTCACGGCCGGGTAGTTTGATGGCAAACTCAACGTGATCGGCGCTCGACTTTTTCGTTTTAACATTTTTCTCATACTGCTCAGGGGCCATGATCTGTTCGAGGATATTGCCAAGCTGTATTTCACCCATCACCCCGCGGGTTTTCACATTCGAAAGAACCCGTTTGAGTCCGCCCACATCGGTAGCAAGGGTTTGCATTTCGCCCAGACCTTTCTGAACACTTTCGAGTTGCTTGCTGACGAGTTCAAACGATTGTCCGAGGCGGGTTTCGAGGGTTTTTTGCAGCTTTTCATCCACTGTTTCGCGCATCTTCTCCAGCTTTTGCTCGGTGATGATCACAAGGTCGTTCTGTTTTGCATTCAGTTCGTCGAACTTCTGTTTCTGAACATCGTTAAACTCTTTTACATTGGCTGTGAAAGCTTCTCTGAATTCTTTTAAACTCTGGTCAAGGGCTGCACGGTTTTCGCGGTTTCCCAGTTCATTTTTATCGGTGAGGCGTAGCAGTTTTTCTTCCACGTTTTTGCTGAGAGCATTGAGGTTGCGCTCGCTTTGCTCACGCATTCCGTTGAGCTGAAGTGCCTGATTGTTCGATATTTCCTTGAGTGTTTCGAGGAAGGTCTGCTGAAAAGTTGCCAGTGATTTTGCCAGTTCTTCCCGGTTGTTGCGAAAGCCGTCGTTCATTACCGATTCGAGACGGCTGAGGCTGCGTTCCATGAAGTCGATGCGTTTCTCAATCTCTGAATTATTACCCTTGTTTTGTGTTTTTATAAGAGCAAAAACACTTACAATCAATGTTATAGCTATTAATGAGAGTGTGATTATTTCCATTTTTTGTTTCGTTTCGGAATGAAATGCAAGTGTAGTGAATTATGGCGATCAGGAAGAGAAATAATGAAAATTAGCTCGGATAGATTCAACTTAATTTGGAAAAACTGATCGCATCCGGATCAAAATTCAGCCAGACGATTTTAGCAAAAACTGGTTCAAACGTGATAGTATTGGTGTCGGATATTGTTGCAA
>CAZVKW010000104.1:0-4678 GCA_964627945.1 uncultured Lentimicrobiaceae bacterium | reverse complement strand
TCCTTTTTAGGGATTTTCCGACAGTGAAGCGGATAAGCGATATTATCAAAAACATTCAGATGAGGAAAAAGGCTTGCTTTCTGATAGACGATTCCAATATTCCGTTCCTGAATTGGGATTCCGGATAATTCCCTGCCATTGAGGACAATGCTGCCGCTATCAGCTTTTTGAAAACCGGTGATGAGATCGAGTAATACGGATTTTCCAGCTCCTGATTCTCCGATTAAGACAAAATAGTCCCCTTTATTGACTTCAAGATCAATATTTCTCAGACTGAAACTCCCGAGTTTTTTATTGATTTTCTCTATTCTCAGCATGGTTCGACTTTCCTGAGATCAGGTTCATGGCAATAAAAATTGCTAAGCAGATGAGGATGAACAGCACAGTGACCGGTTTGGCATAAGCCAATCCGAAGGAGTTGAATCGTTCGAAAATCATGACAGGTGTAATCATCGGATGGTAGGCGATGATGATGACAGCACCGAATTCGCTGAGACCGCGACCCCACATCATCACCAGCCCTGAAAGGATGCTCCTCCAGGCCAAGGGAAGGCTGATGGTGAAAAATACCCTTTGGTGTGATGCTCCCAGACTTAAAGCAACTTTTTCGAGTCGGATCGGTACATTCCTGAACCCGTCGATAGCAGCGTTTATCAGATATGGCAGACTTACAAATGCCATTGCAACAAGGATTCCGGCCGGATGATTGACAAATGAAAATCCCATTGATTCTGCTGTTTTACCTAGAAAAGTATCTCTTGAGATGATTCCCAACAATGCGATTCCTGCAGCAGAATGGGGGATAATGACGGGAATATTAATCACTCCAAGGATGATTTTCTTGAAAATGAATTCCTTACGTGCCAATAAATAGGCAAGTGGAACAGCCCCGATTGAAAACAATAAAGTGGCAAAAACTGAAGTGGAGATGGTTAGCCAGATGCTTTGCTGTACCTCATGATCCTGAACTGTTTCAAAAAGACTAAAAGGACTTGTTGATAAGAACATGCCTATGAGCGGGGCGATGATAAAAAGCAAAAGCAATCCACCCAGAAAGGTGAAAAAATAAGAAATGCTATCGCTTCGGCGGAACATTTGCTGCTTATTCTTTAGAAAAAGGTATCAATGAAAATTTCATTCGTAATAAGTGATGATCCTTTCAAGCCGGTTTACCGCTTTGTCATTTACCCTAATTGATTTTATGATCCAATTGTTGTTGCTGTCATAAACATAATTGTAAATCAAGGTGTTAAGCAGGGAATTATCAGCTCCAAATTTCAATTCTTCGATGGTATTCCCTTGCTGATCATATGTATAAGTGATTTTTTGTTCAAATACTCCACTTGCAGTATACTTCATGACTTCGGCTTTTCTGCCTTCAGAATCATAGGTGTATGTAAAGCGTTTCTTCAACTTTCCATCACCAGTGAAGCTGTTGTCTTCCGTAATTTTTCCATCAGGACCATATGTAAACCGGATAAGTGTTTCAGGTTCACCGGCGCTGTTTACGCTATTGTCTTCTGTTACTTTTCCGCTTTCATCATATACATACGTAATGATTCTCAGTAATTTATCACCATTTGTATATTGATCTTGCTCGATCCGGCGGTGCTGATCATCATATTTATACTGATAATCTTTCACTTTACTTCCGATAGAAGAATATTTTGTATCGACTGTTTTGTTGCCAAAAGAATCGAATTCGTTGAGAAAATAATATTCCAACGAATCGATAGGAGAATTGTCTTTTTCTGAAGTCAAAGCGTATGAATTTTCCCTGATGGATTTAATACGGCCTTTCAGATTCCAACGATTGTAGTCATTTTCCTGCGCAATTGAATGCAGTGGTATTATTGCTGTCAGAAACAGGATTATTGCAACAGCTTTTTGTAAATTTCTTTTCATTTTAATAGCGTAATTAGTTGATTAATTCGTTTTAAATTCACTTTTTGCATAGGCCTTTAACTCGTCAGGCAATTGATCGTATGATTTGCTTTCCGATGGAATGACAGAGTCCTGACCCAGTTTTTTCATGATCACCATTCCTTTTTCCGGATTCAGAAGGAATTGAACGAAGGCCATAGCTGCAACTTTGTTGGGTGCATTTTTTGGTATAGTGACTCCATAAACCATTGGCTCACCTTTTTGAATCATTTTCTCGCCGGGTTTTTTGCCATTGATTTCAATGGAAACACTGCCATAGATTTCAGCCATTTCTGTTTGTTTCAGATTCACTTCAGCGGGTAAGAGGATATATTTGAGATGGTGCTGTTCGGCAACCGAACGATACAGGAATATATAATCGACGTTTCCTGTTTCGAGAAGAGCAAGCAGATCAGTTTCCTTTGGACGTATATTGTTGGTGTTTTTCTGTAATAATTTGTTTGCCAGGTCTTTCTGTTGATAATGTTTTTCGGCGAGCTTCGCCACCAGTACGGAACGGTAACCGCAGGGATCAGAATTGGGATCAGCGCGACCAATTTGTACATTTCCGTCAAGCATGATGGTATACCAGTTGTCTTTGTTGATTTCCTGACTTCTTCTGGATTTGTCGGTGAACACAATCGCCATTTCATTTGATGCAAATTTGATGTTCCACGAGGCAAATTCTGGAATTAACAATTGATCAATAACAGAATAATCAGCCGAAGCAATAACATCGCATTCACGTTTTAATTCAGTGATTTTTCGGGCCGATTCAAGGCTTCCGGCGGCTTCGGTCAATACTTGAACATGGGGGTTTTCGTTCATAAATGCCCTGGCAATTTCTTTCATGGGAACCGACAAGCTACCGGCATGAAAAATAATCAGATTGCCCGAAAGAGCATCGGAATGATTCTGTCCGACTGCATTTTTGAAATCAGAAGAAAAAATCAGGAGTAAACATATGATAATGAAAGTCGGGCATTTATTCATTTTATCCTGTTTTCATATTGTTTTATAAACAAAAATAGACTTTTTTCTGCCAGTCTCAGAACCATATTCTTGCTTCAAAAGAGATTAATCTTGTTTTTGAAAGCTTTTTTAGCAAACAATTCTCAACAAACTGAATAAAATTGCTCAGATTGAAAATTGATCGATGAAAAGACTATGAACTTAGCAACAGTCTTCCTATTTTTGCACTCCTAAAACTAAAACTTAAAGACTTCAACATCATGGGAAGAGCATTTGAATACCGCAGGGCATCAAAGGAGAAACGTTGGGCAAATATGTCGAAAGTTTTTCCAAAAATGGGTAAACTTATTACAATTGCAGCAAAAGAAGGTGGCCCTGATCCATCCATGAACGCCAAACTTCGTCAGGCTATCCAGAATGCCAAGGCCGAAAATATGCCGAAAGACAATATTGACGCAGCGATCAAACGTGCAAGCGGCAAGGAAGCTGAGACGATGGTTGAAATTACCTATGAAGGGAAAGGTCCTCATGGCGTGCTAGTCTTTGTTGAATGTGCAACAGACAACACCACCCGCACCGTTGCCAATGTGAAATCCTATTTCAACAAAACAGGTGGAACCTTTGTACCGATGGGTTCTCTTGAATTTATGTTTACCCGCAAATCGGTTTTCGAATTCACCTTGCCTGCCGGTAAAAACCTCGAAGACCTCGAGCTCGAACTCATCGATGCAGGTCTAGAAGAGATTGAAACACATGAAGATGTAACTTATGCTTATGCTGATTTTACCAATTTCGGACTGCTGCATGCCGCACTTGAAGAACAGGGAATTGAGATCACCAAATCGAGTCTGCAGCGCTTCGCGAATACTCCGGTTCATTATACTGAAGAACAGATGGTTGATATCGAGAAACTTATCGACAAAATAGAAGATGACGACGATGTTCAGGCGGTGTTTACCAATATTGAATAAGACAATCTGACAAATCAAAAAAAAAGGTTGATGGCTTGCCATCAACCTTTTTTTTTACTGGAAACAGATTTCTGGATTCCTGATTCGGTCTCTTATTTCAAATCATTCATCTGTCATTTACATGATAATCAATCGTTTATTCACAATAATTCCATTTCTTTCAAAACGGAGCAGATAAACACCTGGTTTCAGATTTTGAAGTTGGATGCTGGCGTTGTCTGATTGAAACTGATCTTTCATGACCAGTATTCCGGAAGCATTGATCACAGAAACGAGAATTTTCTCATTATTTTCGGGTGACAGGATTGTGATCTGATTATTTGCCGGGTTCGGGTAGAAATCAATATTGAAATCATTGTTCTGAACTAATTCCATTTCTTCGCCCGATTTCAGATAATTAACTACTTCTGCATGATCGAACCAGGAGGTAGTGGTTTTTGTTGCACTGCTACTCTCTGTAAAGAAACCAGCCAGAATGCAATTGGCCATCGAAACAGTTGCAGTGTATTGCGTTATCCAGCTCGTGCCATTGTATGATGTATAAACTTTGAAGGAGTTGCCTGTCCTTTGTATTTTCATCCAATGGATTGATGGAATTGTACGGCTGATATTGACCATATTTCCGTTTGTGGATGATCGGTATCCGATATATACACTCGGATTATAGAGCCTTGTTTTGATATAAACTGCTTTAGCGCCCGGAGCGGTGCTTTCGCGCATCATTACTCCGGCCCAGCCTCCGTTTGCAATATCATCTAGACGGACAATTACGGTTCCTGTTCCACAGATTTGCTGATAAACAAAGTTGTGAA
>CAZVKW010000103.1:7603-10317 GCA_964627945.1 uncultured Lentimicrobiaceae bacterium | reverse complement strand
CGTGTTGGTTGAAACATTTGGAATCTATATACCCCCGGCTGACGCGGATTTATAATCTCTGCATAAAAAAACGAATGTGAATTTATGTTGGAAATAGTCGTAATGGAATAAAAAATACAAACAATCAATAGACTTATAATGCACAGAGTAGAACTGCACATATCCGCCCAAAAAGGGATATATTGTACAATTTTCATGCACATAAATGAGTTATGCACTATATCAGAACCACAAATAGGAAAATGATTTAAACATGATACACAATGAAAAAATTGATTTTTACCTATGGAATTCTTTTGTTGTTGCTTGTAACAGCATGTCAAAAGTCGGATAATTCAAAGCCGGACAATATCAGGTTTGAACAAGTCGATAAAACAATTACAATATCTCAACCAGATTCTATTTCCGGTACTTGTAAGGATTTGGTATTTACTATCAGTGGCGATTTGATTAATGGCTATCAGGCATTCATTTCTCAAAACTCAATGCTATTACTTTGCGATGGCGGAAATCAATTTCTGGTTGATGAAAACACAAATCAGATCAAAGCTTTGGCAGAGAATATTGAGGTTTCTGAAAATGGATCTTGGACAAACAAAACCAAATTGTACCTTGATCAATTTACCGGACAGGGAGAAAAGTATATTGGGTACCGAAACATGTCCTTCCCAAGTGGGGAAAGCATTTATCACTATGGATGGATAAAGATTGAATTATCAGCCGATAATGCAAGCCTGACCATTCTCAATAGAGCAACCAACCAAACTGAATTCAATGACTTAACAACAGGTCAGACAAAATAAAGAAATTAGCTTCATAATCAAAACTTCAAGCAGACGGAACGATCATACCGATAGCAATCTGGAGAACTCCTTCCTCAGCGAATTCCTTTGTCAGAATCATCTGCCTTGAAACCAGAATGGGTGAATAGCAGTCAAGTGCAAAATGAAAATAGCAAAGTCAAAATGCAAAGTAGATGAACAAGTTGATTCGAAATTAAAAGACTCATATTGTATTAAAATTAACCAGGGAATGCCTAATTTTGAGAGAAATAATGGCTTCGCGCTTTTTAGGCCATTTGCAGTTACTATTTCTAAATGAATATTAAGGAAAACGAAATTTCTATTTCGTGACAAGAGTAAAACAAATTAATAACTCATTAATTCTCTGCATTTTAGAGATATTTACCTGTTGAAACCGGCAATCTAACCAATAAAGACTTAACCAGCACACCATGAAAAAACAAATTATAGGATTCGCGATTGCGATTGTGATCGCTTTCCTTTTTAGTTCCTGCAAAAAAGATCCGGATGATCCGAATATCACAAAATTGCCCATCTGGAAAACCTATGATCAATCAAATGGCTTAGTGAACAACCTCGTGAGCGATATTGCCGTGGATGCTGCTGGAAACAAATGGTTTGCAGTATCATCTTATTCGCCTGAAGCTGATGCAGAAGCCGGATTATGCAAGTTTGACGGCACAAACTGGACAACCTACACCACCGCAAACAGTGGCTTAGTGAATAATCTTACTACCAAACTTGAAATCGATCTGCAAGGAAATTTGTGGATTGGTTACGGTCAGACCACCGAGGGAAGCGGTGTAAGCAAATTTGACGGAACAGAATGGACCACCTATACTTCCTCAAACAGCGGTCTGGTATCGAATCAGGTTACTGCCATCGCGATAGATTCTCTCGGCAACAAATGGTTTGGAACCTCATATGGTTTATCAATGTTCAACGGCACAGAATGGACTACTTTCAACTCTCACAATGGATTAGGATCAGATTTTATATTTGAAATTACTGTTGATCATGAAAACAATGTGTGGGTTGGAACCTGGGGAGGAGGCGTTGCTAAATATGACGGTACGAATTGGATGGTGTACAATAGATCAAACAGCGGATTGCCCGAAAATATTATTACCGCTATTGCTGTTGATAAACAAGGTGTTAAATGGTTTGGAACCAGCACGATGGGTGTTGTAAAATTTTCTAATGAGATATGGACAAGCTACAATTCATACAACACCAATATGTTATCCAACGATATTTCCGACATTGCGATTGACAAAAATGGCGTTAAATGGATCAGTACGAATGGCTGGGGAGTATCTAGCTATAATGGACAATATTGGTCTACCTATTCCCCGGAATACGGATATACCGATTATTACGTCACTTGCATTAGCATCGATAATGACAATAAAAAATGGTTTGGAACCTACCTGAAAGGAGCATTTTCCCTTGAGGATTAATGGTAGATAAGCAGTTAAAAACCAAAATGTTATTCAAATAAAATCATCATTTGAAACATCCGATGAAGTACATCATTTTGTTCTTGAGTTGCCTGTTTCTGGCCAATTTTATTGAAGCTCAGGAAATTTGTTATGGCAGCAATCTCAAAACAGGGAGATACTATCCCGTAAGAGGTATTAAAATTTACACCGAAGAATACGGAAGCGGGAAACCCCTCGTGATGATTCACGGAAACGGAGGTGATATCTCCTCAATGGCATCGATAATACCTTATTTTTCAAATACTTACCGAACAATTATCCTCGATAGCCGGGCACATGGTAAATCCATTGATACCGGCGATTCGCTGAGTTTTGAGATGATGGCAGATGATGTTGCTTTGCTTCTCGATCAGATGAAAATCGATTCGGCTTATATCATTGGCTGGAGCGATGGCGGAATTATTGCGCT
>CAZVKW010000103.1:0-7503 GCA_964627945.1 uncultured Lentimicrobiaceae bacterium | reverse complement strand
TCCCAGTTGGCGCGGATTTCAAGCTCTTTTTCGTAAATCTGAACACCTTCCGGCTGAATCTTTTTCAGGTAATTACCTGAATCCCAATGTCCGTTTCGGTTGCGGTCATGGATGGCTTTCACCTTGTATTTTCCGGGTGTAAGGGTTTCAAATTTCACCATACCAGAAGCATTCATGATCTGTTGGAAAAGGACAATATCCTTGGCTCCAAGAAGCTGGAAAATGACTGAATAAGCTGAATCCAGACTCACTTTCATCAGCAGATTGCCATAATCCTCAATCGTCGGCACTTTGAAACCGATCCGGATGGTATCGTTGGTCTTTCCGCTGAATCCGAAAAATACCGAGTCGGGAACCAGCAAATTATATGATCCACCAGCCTCGAACTTCGCTTCGAGCTTGTATCTCTGACCGATTGAGTCATATTTTGTGAATACGACCTGGTTATAAAGCGTATCCTTATCGCTGATAAAACGATTGGTATCGCGCATCTGATAACGTACAACTGGTTCTTCGAACTTGAGAATCAGGGATTTGTTCAGATCAAGTTTTGGCCCACGCAAGGAGGAAGCATACTGCAGACTATTTGAATTGACAATGGCTTTTTTTGCTCCCTTTTTGTTACCCGGTTTGGCTTTGGGAATAAGCGACATTTCGATCGTATCGTTGATCGTCGTATCGCGTGTGACATGAATCTGCAAGGAATCAAGCACATTTTGGGTGAAATACCAGTACAATGAATCGTATTTGCTGCTGTAAAATTTCAACACTTCAAATGTATCGGGCAACGGTTTCATGCTTTCGACCAGAATATCTTTTGCCGGATACCGGAAAGCAAAAGTGAGCATTCCCGGCTTGGTAAGTTCCGATCGGAGGAGTTTCTGGGTTGAATCAATCTCGTTGAACAGATACAGATAACGGCTGTTTTTCGTCATTTTTACGAGACTATCGGCAGGCTTTTTCCCGCTCAGCTTGTCTGCAAGCTTCTTCAGACTATCAGCCACCGGAAGCACCAGCAATGAATCTGATTTGGCAGTAGTATCTTTTACCTTTGCTTTCACATACTCAGGCATGATCATCGAGTCGAGAAAAGCGATGGATTCTCCGGGCATATCGAACATATAATTGTTGTTCATATCCGTGAGTGCGAATATTTTAAATCGCTCATTGCGCAGATTCTGAAGCTTGAAAAATCCCTCTTTGGTCGTACGCGAAAGGTAATAAGGTCTGATCTGATAAGGCAGCGAATCGACTGGTATGGTGTCATTTTCATCCAGATAGAGCATGACATAGGTTTCCGCTGATGGTGAAAGGTCGAAGGCATTGCGTACCTGTCCGGTAATTGTCATCGAATCGACGACACTGCCGGTAGAAAAAACAAAAGTGTAACCCGGCATCGGATTGCTTTCTGACAGATCAACAATGGCATCACCGAAATAAACAGAATAGGTCGTTTCGGGTTTTAGATCCTCCATAAACTTGATTAACAATGTTTTCCCCCTCAATCTTATATCCGGAACCTCCTCCACCGGTGGAGAAATCAGCAATTGTTGCTGCAGTTTATCGAGTTTAATAAACTCATCAAACAGGATGGAAATATTTTTTCCTTTGAAGTTTGGAGAATAATTGGGTGGGACTGACGAAACCACTTCAGGCGGAATAATATCCTTCTCGCCACCAATGGGTGAAACCGGATGCGCACAACTGATCAGCAAGCCGATGAATATGGCTGTCAGCGATAATGATAGTAAAGAAGGGAGTTTCATTTTCATCTCAGAGCACAAAGATACTGCTTTCAGTTCATGCCTGAAGCGCCAATGAAAAAAGCAAATCAGCCGTTGAGCCATTGCTTAAACTCGGTGGTTCTGGCACGACTTACGATGAGTTCCGTTCCCGGATCAGGTTTCATTTCTACTTTCAGTTTGAAATTGAAGTAGTTATGCACTTTCACAATCGCATCAGCCGAAACGATAAACTGCCGGTTGATGCGAAAAAAGAGGCGCGGATCGAGGCGTGATTCCAACTCATCGAGACTCTGCGGAAGTATATAACTTTTGTTGTCATTTGTGAGCAGTGTGACGACTTTATCCTGAGCAAAAAAACAGGCCACCTCCTTCGATTTCACCGGAATCAATACATCTGCCCTACTGATCAGAAAACGATCCTGATAGGGCATCTGCGTGGGAACCTGCATCTTGCGGATGAGTTCATACAAATGATCATTCGGATTGGTGCTTCCGAAATAAGATTTGATTTTCCGGAACTTCTCCATGGCTTCCTGCAGTTTCTCTTTGTTCACAGGCTTCAACAGATAATCGATGCTGTTCAGCCGGAAAGCCTGCAGGGCATATTCATCATAAGCTGTTGTGAAAATCACGGGAATGGTCAGGTGGATGGCCTCGAAAATGGAGAAACTCTTTCCGTCAGCAAGCTGAATATCCAGAAAAATCAGGTCATAATCGGTGTTGGTTTTCAGATGTGCCACCGTGCTTTTCACAGTGTCGAGCGGACCAAAAATCTTGCTTTCAGGCTCGATCTCTGCCAGCAGTTGCATCATTCTCTTTGCTGCAAGTTCCTCATCTTCAACAAGTAAAATCTTCATTTTATTAAAATTTTTTTCAATACAACTTATTCTATTCCGAAGAATGGCAATTTAACCGTAAACAAATCGTGGTCAGAGTTTACAGCGACTTCTTTACCACATAAATGCTTATAACGACTCCGGATGTTTTCGAGACCTACACCGGTCGAAGGTTCGCGGTCGAGGCGCGGCTGAATATTGTTCTGAACCACCAGAAATGTATCCGTTTCAGTAAAAACCTTCACAATCAATGGTTGTTCTTTCGCAACCACATTGTGCTTGATGGCGTTTTCGAGCAACATCTGCATCGTGAGTGGCGGAATCAGTTGGTTGAGACAAGAATCAGATACATCGAAACTCACCTGAAGCTTCTCGCCAAAACGACTTTGCTGTATAAAAATATAGTCTCGGGCAATCTTCAATTCATCGGAAATCGTCACAGCTTCCTTGTCGCGCGATTGAAGCATATAGCGCATAATCTCTGAAATGCTTTCCACATATCGCGAAGCAACTGGATTTCCATCAACAAGCATCAGTAAGGTATTCAGACTGTTAAACAAAAAATGCGGGTTCACCTGATTGCGAAGTGTATCGTAGCGTGCTTCAAAATTCGCTTTCTCAAGTGCCTGCGTACGCAAAAGATTATCCTTCCATTGAGTAAAAAATGCAACCGATGCATAAATGGAACTGATCATAAATGTTATGAGCAAGGAACCAATAATTATAGTGAATTTTGATGATTGGCTCATCGGTATTCTCAGGTAATTTTCAACGGCCCAAATTTCTCCGGACTCAACCAATATAACAAATATTGAAAGCGTAATAACCTGAAATACAATTAGTTTTGCTGTTTCTCTGAAAATCGAATAGCGGGCAATCGCATATTGAATGATAAACATACTTCCGTTCCAGATGAGTGCAGTACGTATAAAAGAAACCAGATATGGTTTTAAAAAGCCTGCCATTCCCTGGTCGTAACCAAAATCAAGAAAGACTGATAGACCCGAAATAAGCGTAATACCAACGAATCTGATGATAAATTCGCGCCAGCTATTCTGAGGTTGTTTGATCACCGGCTGGCAATCGACTGTATCTTTTATGCTTGATTCCATTTCGAAAACGCTTTAATTGTTATGCTAAACTATGATATTTAAGGTTTATTCCCTTGTTTACTGATCATTTTTATTGTGGAATTTTAAGAACCATCATCAAAAATGAAACGAAGGGAGATAGCAGGGCAACCGATCCCCAGAAATCCCAAGAATGCATCAATTTATCGAAAGATTCCCATTCTGTGCGGGTCAAGGCTTCCTCTTTGGAAGAAAGCTGAGCAATTCGTTTCTGTATCGGAGCAACTTTTACAGCAAATGCGATTCCCGAGGCCGAAAATAGGATAATTGACCATAAGATCCAGCCCATTTTCAGCATCGGGTATTGCATGCAAAGTGCCAGCCAAATTCCTGAAATTACGATCAGGACAACTCCGGGTATGGTGAAAATCATATCCGCTTTGATAATCGCTCTAATCGTGTGACTTATAACAGCCTGATTTTTCGTCCGGACGGCATTGTGCATCCAGAAAAGACCGGTTGTAATGTTTCCCATAAACAGAATTACTGCAAGGATATGGATTGTTTTCAGGACTAAGCAGAACATTTTCTCAGATTTATTTTGATTACTAATTCAAATGGTATTTTTTTCTATTTCAACTGATTCCCAAGT
This sequence comes from uncultured Lentimicrobiaceae bacterium, assembly GCA_964627945.1. Lineage (GTDB taxonomy): Bacteria > Bacteroidota > Bacteroidia > Bacteroidales > F082 > CAJBPB01. The sequence goes on along the minus strand of CAZVKW010000103.1, from coordinate 3,200 downwards.
TGTTCTACCTGAAGAATCCATCTTTTCCGTTTGGCTTCATCTGAAGAGATAACCGGGCCGAAAGAGGTAATTTTGACAGGACTTATTCCGCAAAATTCCAGAACTCCCTTTTTCATGGCGTTGTGACCCGGACTTCTTCTAACCAACCAATAAAACCATTTCGGGGTATCCATTGTAACGATAAGTCGCGCTGTTTTACCTTTCAATAACTTCTTTGGCAAAGGTGATTTTCCTTCATATTTAAAAGCAAATCCGGGCAGAAGAACTCTGTCGAGAAAACCTTTGAGCAATGCAGGGTAAGTTCCCCACCAATTCGGATAAACGAATACCAGGTGATCGGCGTTTGTGATTTCCTGCTGCATGGCCAGTAAATCCGGCTCAAGTTCGGTGCGTTTTTTATAACCGCTGGTCAAATTCTGGTTAAAATTCAAATCAACGAGATTTATCAGTTTACATTGGGCTCCGGAGGCTTCAGCCCCCTTTTTATACCTCATTGCCAGTTCATTACACAAACTCTGTTTATCAGGATGACCGTTGATGATAAGTATCTTTTTCATTTTGTTATTGCTTTTTAAATAATTAGTAATATTAGAAATGGAGGCGGTATTGCAGCATTGGGAAGAAACCGAGCTGGTTCACATTCGTCACTTCGCCTTTTGAGCGGCTGTATGACTGCATCAGGACGTTTTCGTGGTTTGTTACATTTTCAATATAGAACACCCACTCCTGTGAAATCTTTTTCATATTCAGGCGGTAAGTAAACTTGATATCGGTTTTGAAAAATGGATCAAACTGTTCGCTGTAGGCTTTGCTTTCGTCATACACTGCTTTTCCTTCAAGTTGTGAATCGGCCAAAAGGATCGGGGTATACCGTTTTCCACCGGCATAGGTAGCTTTCAAATCGATGTTGAATGATGATTTGTCATTGATTTTGAATTCCCTGCCAAACAAGGCATTCACTACATAATTTCCGTTGAAAACCGTATTGCGTTCAACGCCGTCGCTGCCTTTGTATTTCGATTCGAAGAGCGAAACAGTAGTTAGATAATAGAAGTTTTTGTTAAAGAAACGTTCGAGTGTGAATTCGAGGCCATAGTTTCTGCCTGTTCCGGTATTCTGCAGACTGTCAGTTGCTCCAACACCCCAACCAGCGCCGGTATTCAACATGCTGAATGAAGAACTTCTCATTTCAACAGGAACATCAAAAAGTGACTGATAATAGGTTTCGGCTTTCAAACGGGTGCGCTCATTGATGGCCAGGTCATAACCAAGTACCAACTGGTCAGAATGCGTCATTCCGAGTTCGGTATTCGTTTCGATCAGGCTGCCATCTTCAAGATAGGTACCCAGAAAATAAGTTGAAAGCGACTGTGTGCGGCTGTGGCGACCATAACCCAGACTAAGTTTTTGACTTGCTGTGAATTGCCAATTCAATCCAAGACGTGGTTCCAATGCAAATTCCTTATCCAGATCGTAATACATCACATGAATTCCGGGGAAAAAGCTCAGATTATCGTTCAAACGAATGGTTGCCTGAACATAAGGACGGTAAAGGGTTACACCATCTTTCAGACTGCGGCTGTAATCTATTGCAGGGCGGAATGCATTGTCATTTTTATTAAAGAATGACGAAGTAAGATCAAATCCCATCCGGTCGATGGTGAGACCGGTGCGTGTTGAAAAACGGCTGCTGTATTTTGTGTGGGAATAGCCGCTCACACTGGTTTTGAATTCGGTATAGTTATGATCGAGCCAGGGATGCACTTCACCCAAACCATTCAGGGTATCAATAATGGTTCCTCCATCCTGATAAACGCCTGAGAGAATAAATTTCATATAGGTTTTCTGATTCACAAAACGGGTGTAGGTCAAACCGCCGGTAGCCATGCGTGAACGGTTGTATAAATCCTGACCTTCGTCGGAATACAAATCCTGTTCATTGCCACTTTTGCTATCGAGAATCGAAATCTTGCTGTCACCGGCAACACCAAATACGGTGATAATTCCTTTTTTTACCGGGAAATTAAGCTTGAATGTCAGGTCTTTATATTCCGGAATCCCGGTTGTACCCAAATCAATGATATTCGACATCAGATCAAGTGTTGAATAACGGAAGTTGGCCAGATACGAAGCTTTATGGTTTTTGCTCAACGGACCTTCAGCGCCGACTTCAAAGCCATTGAAACCCACCTGAAACAGAAATTCATGCTTTTCGTTGTTTCCATTGCGCATATTCAGATCGAAAACGCCGCTGAGTGCATTGCCATATTCGGCCGGGAAAGCGCCAGTGAAGAAATCGCTGTTCGACAACAGATTGTTGTTGAGCATGCTCACCGGACCTCCGGTTGTGCCACCTTCGGCAAAATGGTTGGGATTGGGAATATCCACATCTTCGAGTTTCCAGAGCAGTCCGCTGGGTGAATTACCACGGATCACGATATCGTTTCGCTGGTCGTTCGCAGCCGAAACACCGGCAAAATTCATCGCCATTCGGGCGACATCACCGCGGCTTCCGGCATACTTTTCGGTTTCTTCCACTGTAAAAGCACGAGCGCTCACAACTGCCATCTGGTTGATGGTTTCTTCGCGGATGGCATCGGCTTTCACCACCACCTCAGCGCCCTGATATACAAGTTCTTCCATTTCAATCACGAGTACAATCTCATGCACTGAGTTCAGAATCAGATCGTTCACTGAAATGGCTTTGTATCCGATACTGCTTGCCTGGATGCTTTGGCGACCGATGGCGACTTTCTCAAGCCGGAAAACGCCTTCGGCATCGGTAACGGTACCGATGAGCGGATTTGAATTCACGAGAACAATATTCACTCCCGGAACAGCCATACGGCTATCTTTATCGATGACAGTTCCACGGATGGTTTGGCTTGACTGGGCGGCAACGATTCCTGTCAGAAGCAGGCCCAGAATGGTAAAAAGGATGTTTTTCATTGCAGACATTGGTTTTAATTTTTGATGATGCAAAACTATCCCGACATTTTCGTTGGCGAGACAGATTTCCGACGAACTGACAAAATTGGCGGGTGAATCGTATGAAGATACAGATAAAGCTACTTATCTTTGAAACCTTAAAGATGGTCAAAGAATGAAACAACGCAAGAAAACCAGAAAATTACACCCTCAGGGTACCAACATACGCGTAGGACTTTCACCCGGAAGTCTTGTTCACATAGGGAATATCA
>CAZVKW010000102.1:6880-10923 GCA_964627945.1 uncultured Lentimicrobiaceae bacterium | reverse complement strand
CACGAAGTTGGAAGTTGGAAGATCGAAGTAATTAAAAGAAATCATTGTCAGCTCTTCCAAAGAGGAGAATGTCGAAGGCCTGACGAAAGAAAATTTTAAAGTATTACATTTGAATTATTTACATCCATAATTGAATTTAATGAGTCGATAGATTGCAGACGTATTTTGATAGAAAGTTATCTTCATAAGAATCAACGACTTCCGTCTCCGGTCTCCTAACACAGAAAAAAAATAAACACCAAAACACATGACTGCAAAAGCATTTGAAGCCGTGATATTCGACCTCGACGGCGTGATCACCAAAACAGCACTCGTTCACAGCGCTGCCTGGAAAAAAATGTTCGACGAGTTCCTGACCGATTACAGCAACAAAACCGGCCAGCCTTTTGTACCATTCTCGCATAAGGACGATTACCTGCCTTATGTCGACGGGAAACCACGTTACAAAGGCGTTGCTGATTTTTTAGCTTCACGCGGGATTGAGCTGCCTTTTGGCGATCCTTCGGATGAGGCTGGAGCTGAGACAGTCTGCGGACTTGGAAACCGCAAAAACGATGCTTTTAACGATGTTTTGCGTCGTGATGGCGTGGAAGTATATCCTTCAACCGTGAAACTCATGAAGAAACTTCGCGAACAAGGATATCGTGTTGGCGTTGCTTCATCGAGCAAGAACTGCGAAGGTGTGCTGGAAGCAGCTCAATTGTCCTATCTTGTTGAAACCCGCGTGGATGGCGTCGTTTCAGCCGAACTTGGCCTGAAAGGAAAACCCGAAGCCGATATTTTTACCACCGCAGCAGCCAATTTGGGTTGCAAACCTGAAAACAGTATTGTTGTCGAAGATGCGGTATCAGGCGTTCAGGCCGGTCGCAAAGGCAATTTCGGATTAATTCTCGGCATCGCCCGTGAAGAAAACCACAGCGAACTGATTTCCGGTGGTGCCGACTGGGTGGTTGATGATCTTTCTGAAACCAGTATGGAAGAACTGAGCAAATGGTTTACCGAAGGAAAAGAAAACGACGGATGGTCAGTGACTTATTATGATTATGATGTAAAAAAAGAACGTTCGCGCGAAGCGCTGATGACCATCGGAAACGGCTATTTCGGAACGCGAGGCGCAATGGAAGAAAGTCATGCCAATCCGGTGAATTATCCGGGAACCTATATGGCTGGTATGTACAACCGCCTGATCACACCTATCGCCGGTCGCGATATCGAAAATGAAGATTTTGTGAACATCCCCAACTGGCTTCCGGTCAGTTTCAGCATTGATGGTGGCGAATGGCTCGATATCAATACATCAAAAATTCTACGCATAAAACGCACGATCCACTTCTGCACCGGACTTCTCGAACGAAAAATGATCGTGGAAGATGCTCATGGAAGACGCACCGAAATCATATCAAAACGCTTCATCAGCATGGCCAATCAGATGCTTGCTGGCATGCAGTATCAGGTGAAACCCCTCAATTATAATGGTAGAATTTGCATCAAATCCGGTCTTGAAGCAAACCACATCAATGATGGTGTTGAAAGATATAAATCACTCAATCAAAAGCACTTAGGGCCAACAGGACAAGGCCGCGAAAAAGGTATTATTTACGTTTTGGCCGATACAACACAGTCGAAACACCGGATTGCTGTTGCTGCCAGGCATCAGCTGATCGTCGATGGAACCATGATGTCGGTTATACCACATCTGGAAGAAAACTATGGTGAGATTACCGAGTTTTTCTCTGTTGAATTGATCGAGAATATGAGCGCCATCCTCGAAAAAACAGTTGCTATCTGCAGCAATAAAGAAGTTTTTGTTCAGGATGCCAAAACAAGCGCCATTGCTGCTATTCCGGCTCATGATGACTTTTCTGAAATTCTGGCAACGAGCGAAATAGAATGGGAAAAGCTTTGGGACAAAATGGACGTGGAAATCGAAGGCGATCGCATGGCACAAAAACTGCTTCGTCTACATCTGTTCCATCTGCTGATATCCGTTTCTCCTTTCAACAATCAGCTCGATGCATCGATTACCGCACGCGGACTGCATGGTGAGGCTTACCGCGGACATATCTTCTGGGATGAGTTGTTCATCCTGCCTTTGTACGATTTTCACCTTCCGGAAGCGGCCAGATCGATGCTCATGTATCGTTACCGCAGATTGGAAGAGGCCCGAAAGTATGCTGCTGAATATGGCTACGAAGGTGCCATGTTCCCCTGGCAGAGCGGAAGTGACGGTCGCGAAGAAACACAGATCGTGCACCTCAACCCCTTGACCGGAAAATGGGGTGACGACCATAGTTCGCTGCAAAGACATGTTTCACTTGCCATCGCCTACAACATCTGGGATTATTACTGGATCAGCGATGATACGGCTTTCATGCAGGATTACGGAGCTGAAATGTTCTTCGAAATCTGCCGTTTCTGGGCCAGTAAATCAAAGCTGAACCCACAAAGCGGACGATATGAGATTTTCAATGTTATGGGTCCGGATGAGTTTCACGAACATTCTGACAAATGCGAAGGCGGGGGACTGAAAGACAATTCGTATACCAATCTGATGGCGGCCTGGCTGTTCCGAAAAGCAGAAGAAATCGCCAGTATGGTTGGAGAAGAAAGACTTGAGAAACTTGGTTTTGACTCTAACGAAATCCGGAAATGGCTCGAAATCGCTTCAAAACTGAACCTGATCATCAACAATGACGGCATTCTGGCGCAGTACGACGGTTATTTTGAACTCGGCGAACTCGACTGGGAGTATTATCGCCAGAAGTACGGAAATATTTACCGCCTCGACCGCATCCTGAAAGCTGAAGGTAAATCAGCCGACGAATACAAGGTTGCGAAACAAGCCGATACGCTGATGACTTTCTACAACCTCAATAAATCGGAAGTTGATGGTTTAATCAGTCAGTTAGGCTACAATTTACCGGATGATTATCTCGAACGCAACCTGAATTATTACCTCAACCGTACATCTCATGGCTCCACACTCAGTCGCGTGGTTCATGCCCGTCTGGCTGCTATGACAGGCAATAAAAACCTCAGCTGGGAACTCTATATGGACGCTCTTGGCAGCGATTATGTTGATATTCAAGGAGGTACAACCGGTGAAGGAATACATGCCGGTGTGATGGCCGGTACCATTCTGATCGCACTCAATACCTTTGCGGGAATCAATTACCGCGGAAATATGCTCTCAGTCGACCCGGGACTACCGGAAGGCTGGACACAAATGAATTTCAAACTGCGTTTCAAAGGAATTTCATTCGAATTCAGGATCAGCAAGAACCTTATCGAAGTGAAATCCGATCAGAGGTGTGGTATTTCAGTTGCCGGAAAAATTTCATTACTCGAAGCCGGCATCACACACACAATTTCATATTAAGCTGTTAATCAATGCTAAACGATAGAATTACTGTAACAAAAAAACATATCACAGCCGCCAATGTGGTGGTTGATGAACTTCTGCCAAAGCTTAGCCCGAAATACATTATCACCATTGGTGGAGAAGTAGGTTCAGGCAAATCGACTCTGGCTTTTGCCATCGCTCACCGGCTCAAGAAAGAAGGTATCAAAAGCAAAATCATCGATCTGGATGATTTTTATAAAGTTCCGCCGCATAGCCGCAAGGCATGGCGCCGCAAAAACGGTATTGAAAATGTTGGTCCGGAAGAATATGACTGGGACAGCATCAATGCGGTAATCGATGATTTCAAAAACGACCGCGAATCATCCATGCCTTGTGTGGATCTGATCACCGACGAGGTGGATCATATCACCACTTCTTTCAAGAAAGTGGATGTCGTTATCATCAACGGATTGTATGCCACCAAGCTTCATCAGGCCGATTTCAAGGTTTTTATTGAATTGACCTATACCGAAACGCAGGAAGCACAACTGTTCGGAGAAAAAGAGGAAATGACAGCTTTCAGAAAGCAGATTCTCGAACGCGAACACCAGATGGTGCAGGCCCTGAAACCTGGTTGCCAGATGTTTTTTGATTTCGATGCATCGCTGGATAAGTATCACTTGTAGAAGTACTTAGAGTA
>CAZVKW010000102.1:5490-6780 GCA_964627945.1 uncultured Lentimicrobiaceae bacterium | reverse complement strand
GGTGAGAGCTATAATGTTAGATTCACTTCGAGCTTCGGGCTTCCGACTTCTGACACCGGTCTTCCGACTTCGGTCTTCTAACTTCTGACTCCCTTCCACTTAATACGGTATCCGAGATTAAATTCGAGGAATTCGGCCAATATAAAATTGATCGAGCGCACATTCACACCCAGCGAAATACGGTCGGTGAGATAATAACAGGCCCCCAGTCGCTGATAGAATTGCTTGAAATCGCCATAGTTACGGTGCCGGAGATAATTCCCGACTCCGCCATTGATCGATAGCTTTCCAATCGCAAATTCAAGCTGATAGATGGCTCCGATGGTGAGATTGTCCCAGCCAACAGGTCCGGGAGTGCCGTTGTTGGCGGCTGTAAGTCCCCACCAGAAATTCGCATCAATGCCCGGTCCCGATTTGAAGGCATGAGTATGTTGAAACAGATAGATCGCACTTAATCCACCGACATTGAAATAATTGGTATCGAGCTCATGCTCAACCAGTTGATGATCACCATAACCCAGCATCAGATACAGTTCACCGCCGCGGGGTGATTTGTCGGGTTTTGGAATATTTCTGATATCAGGACGACCGGCCAGATGGGCTTTCAACTCTAATGTTGGCGAAACGAGGTTCAGGCCGCGGTTCGGTCGTTCGAAACCACCGTTGGAGAAATGCGAGAAACTGAGTCCGGCCCCAAGATCGAGCCAGCGATTGAGCGGATAAGACGCTTTCAGGGCGATATCGAGATGCACAGTCATTCCGCCGCCAATAGCCAGATTTTTGGGATTGGTAATGGAGTCGTATTTCTTCCAGTTAAAGGCCAGTCCGAACTGAAATTCGGAATAAATTTCAAGCTTTTTAAAGCGTTTGACCGGCACTCCCAGCACACCATACACCGATATAGGGTTTCCGAGCTCTTCAGGATCGTAAAAATCGGCAGTGAAAAAGCCAAAACCGTAATAAGGAGCATGATAAACACGCTGCCATTCGGTGCAGCCAGGGTTTTGCCAAAGCATCTTCAGCGAAATAGAACGGTAGCTGTTGATTGGTTTACCCAGCAGATTATCGCCCTGAACGAAAGGATTGGTGGGCAAAACCTTTCCCTGATGCAGTTCGAGTGCAAGAGCAGGAAAATCCTTTGTATGGCCATCAGCGGATTGGGCATTTACAGCCGGATTTCCTAAAAATAAACACAAAAGAAACAAGGAAATTCCTTTCAATACCGCCTTCATTGTGAATTTGAATTGTTTCTCCTAAAAACTCTCAGTCTTCAAAAATATTGTCATTTCG
>CAZVKW010000102.1:0-5390 GCA_964627945.1 uncultured Lentimicrobiaceae bacterium | reverse complement strand
AAAACCTTTTCACTTCGTGCTTCCAACTTCGTGCTTCTGACTTCGTGCTTCTGACTTCTAAAACCCCAGTTCCAGCTTCAGCTCTTTAATCCGACTTTTGCTCACATTCACCTGGTTACCGTTTTTCAGGATGAGCATATAACTTTCCTTCCCGTACTGTTCCATGCGCTGTATCTGATTGATATTCACAATATGAGAACGGTGGATACGAATGAAACGCTCTTCGGGCAATACGCGTTCGAGGTATGAAAGGGTTTCTTTTTTCATGAAACGACCTTCGGTACAATAGATCATCACATAATCGTCCTGCGCTTCGAGGTGCTCGATGGTATCGATAGGGATGATGTGTATTTTGGAGCCTGATTTGACCACGATGCGATCGATGGGTTGGGCCTTCTCGTGCATGGTTTCGACGAGTTTGAGCACCTCCGGGGTACCACTCGATTTTGATTTAAATCGTTCGACCACCTTATCCACCGCCTGGCGAAGCCTTTGTTTGGCAAAAGGTTTCATCAGATAATCGACAGCATTGAGTTCGAAGGCCTGCAGGGCAAACTGGTCATAAGCTGTCGTGAAAACCACTTCGGGCATGGTTTCGAGCAGTTCGAGCATCTCAAAACCGGTGAGTTTGGGCATCTGGATATCGAGGAAAATCAGGTCGGGCTGGTTTTCGTTGATGGCTTTCAGTCCGCTGAAACCGTCGGAGCATTCGCCGATCACATCAATCTCTTCGAAACTTTCGAGAAAAGTGCGCAGCAGGTTGCGGGCTGGTTCTTCATCTTCGATGAGCAGGGTGCGGATTTTCGTATTCATCTTAAGCGTGGTTTTTCGGGATGCGTAAAATTACTTCAAATTCGATCTTCCCGAAATTGATTTCGAGCAGATCGGTGCGTTTATAGAGAATCTCGAGGCGGTTTTTAATGTTTTTCAGCCCTATTCCTTCGCCTTTAGGACGCGTGGCTTCAGGGTCAAAATCGTTGGAGATATGCAGTTCCAGAAAATCGTCATTGGGAACGCAGCGCAGTTCAACCAACACTTCTTCGGTGCTGTTGTATACGCCGTGTTTGATGGCATTTTCGAAAAGTGGTTGCAGAATCATATTGGGCAAACGTGCATCCAGACAGCTTACGGGCACATTCGACTGATAACGCAGTCTGCGGCCAAAACGGACTTTTTCGATGTCGAGATAGCGTTCGGTATTTTCCAGTTCGCGGCGCAGGGTGGTGGTTTCGTTCTTGTCGTGACTCAGCGAATAACGCAGAAAATCAGAGAGTTTGATCACCATTTCCTGAGCCTTCTCCGGACTTGTCATGGTTAGCGAACTGATCGAGTTCAGGCTGTTGAACAGAAAATGAGGATTGATCTGGGATTTCAGGGCATTCAACTCGGCTTCCTTCACCAGATGATTGAGCTGGGCTTCGTTTTTGAGTTTCAGCTGCAGATCTTCATAATACAAAACCATATAATACATCATCACGAAGATGAGGTAGAAAAATGAGCCAATAACGGCCCTGATCGGGAGTGAACCATTCAGAAAATTCAGATAGGTCGTATTACTATCTTCCAGACTTGCAACGATAAAATAACCCAGACTCAGCCACAAAGCCACCGTGATGATGGAAGCGAGTAAGTGATTGGTAATCAAATCGAAAATACGTTGTTTATCTTTTACATTGTAGCGCAATACGTACCAAAGGTTGAAGCCGATCAAAGCAAAAAGTGCGTTGAAAACAACGGCATCTGTCACACTGGCATAGAGGTCGATATCCTGATAATAATTCAAAATAGCCGTCTGGATCAGCATGATGGCTGTCCAGACGACCAGATAGATGATCAGATAATTTCGGTTTTTAACAAACGGATTCAGCATGGTTCTTTTGATTTAGTGTGATTTGCTGAATTCGTCGTCTTAGTAACTCTTGAATTCGATACCACCAAACAGCACAACTCCTTTTATCACCACATACTTTTCGCTGTTTTTCACGGTTGGGAAAACCCTTTTGTCGGTTGAACCGCCAAATATGGCAACAACTTCCGATTTAATCTGCCAGTCTTCGGGAACAATCAGTTTCGAGCCGCCGAAGAGGATGAAGAGGTCGATAGAGCAATTTTCAGCTGGTTTAGCGTTTTTCAGGTCGATATCCGAACCACCGAAGATGGCTGTGATTTTCCCTCCTCTGAAGTTTTCGCTGAAAACCTTGGTGTTTCCGCCACCAAATACAGCCAGATCGTCGATATAATCGGTTACGCGGTCAGAATTATTCCCCGTATTTGGAATTGGTTCAGCATCACCGGCATTTGGGATATTATGAAAGTTAAACTGTTTTCTATCGCCTTTGCGTGTAATGATCATGACACCAACACCAATCAGAACGGCTGGCCAGAAGATGGTGCTAAAACGGATTTCTTCACCGATCAGTTCAGGCATCCAGAATAATAAACCCAGACCTATCAGGATATAACCGGTTGGCCTGTTTTCGCGGCTTGAAATGGTGATCAGACCAATTGCGATGAGCAAAGTTTTCCAGGAGAAAAGATAATGTCCGATATCGATTGACAATAATCCGCTGCGCTCGAGCAGCAACAAACCGCCGGCCGCGATGAGAAGAATACCTGCAACCAGGCGTCTGTCGATTGAGTTTTTTTGTGTTTCCATTGTTGTGTGTGTTATATGATTTGTTTCCTTTTATGACTCTTGTTTGAATCTGAGGCAAATGTAGGCCCGAATCTCAGCATGGGAAACATAAATTAGGCGAATCGGCGAAAAACGTCGGTGAATGTCGGAAGTTTGGAAGCTAAATCAACAAGAAAAGCAGGAATAAATCATTCTATTCTACCCAAATGACGGAGTTTCCTGTGCCGTACTCGTTCCCTTCCCAGAGAGGATTGCCTTTGTCGAGCATCCATTTACCATCGATCACGAGTTTATATGTATACCGGCCGGGTTTCAGATTGATAGGCAGCACCCAGTCCTTTCCCTGTTTATACATATGATAACCGTCTTTCGACCAGTTGTTGAAACTACCGCTCACGAGCACTTCACGGGCTTTTTCAAAACCTTTCACTCTGAAAACATGGTTTGCGCCAAAAGCGAGTAAAGAATTTGTCTGATCTCCAGTTCCGGTGGTAAAAGGGTTGCCCGGATCAAGAATCCATTTGCCATCCACAACAAATTTATACTCATAATTCCCTTTCCCAAGCACATAGGGCAACTCCCAGCCAAAAGCTGTCTTTTCCATGAACATCTCGCCTGAATTCCACGCGTTAAACGATCCTGCAAGTGCTACAACCTTTGCCTGCGTATAACCTGCAAGTTTAAAAATCATGGTGTCGCCAATCCCAAGGAAAGAATTGAGGTTTCCGGTTCCGTCAGGCCGGGTTATTTTATTTCCGGGATCGTTCATCCATTCACCATCGACAATGAATTTATAGGCATGTGTTCCTTCTCTCAGGAAAACAGGTAGTTCCCAGCCTTTGGCTGTTTTCTGCATACGAAGTTCATTTTCTTTCCAGCCATTGAAACTTCCTGTTAGAATGACTTTTTTGGCCTGCTGAAATCCTTTCAGAGTGAATATATGGTTATAAACAAACAACACGGAATTATAACCCCAGTGCCCGTCTCGTTCGCGGTTTCTGTTATTGACATCGTACTGCCATTCACCGTCGATGATGTATTTGTACAGAAATTTACCCGGTACTATCGGGATACTTGCGACCCAACCCGAATCAATCTTTTTCATTGGATTCTGTAAGGTACTCCACTGGTTAAAGGTACCGGCCAAATATACTTTGCGTGCGTCAGCGTGATCCGGTAGAAAGAATAAGGCTTTGCCACCTTTGATTTTAAACACTCCCTGACGGCTAAAGTTATTCAGGCCATAATCAGCCGGTTCGGGCTGGATATTGCTCCCTTTTCCGGCAAGATTTTCATCAATCAGAAACACATCGGTTGACCAGGCCGATTTGTTTGCATCTGGTTTCAGGGGTTTTGATAGTTCCACAACACCCGGCCTCACCATCACCGGAGTCCAGTCGGTACAATCTGTAATTTGTTTGAATCGCTTTTCAAAGATTGCTTTCATGAGCAAACTGTCGAGATCGAAAAGGTCGGCCAATTGCTTTTTCTGAGCATCGGTCCATTTCAGATCGATCGTAAGCACAAATTTATCCTCACCAAATCGTCCGGCTTTTTCGGGTTCCTGGGCCTTTAAACCAAACGCAAAGAGAATTCCCGACATCAGAATCCAAATATTCAGCTTACTTCTCATGGCTCGACGTATCAAATTGAATACCTATTTTCCCTTTTGCATGATTGAAGTGGAAAACGCCCTTTTCAAGAAAATCGCTGCCCAGCATACCGTCAATATAGACTCCGAAGGCTTCTTTCATATGCGAAAGGTCGGTCACCAAAACGTTCATATCTTTAAAATTATGAATATCAATACTGAAATCATTCATCTGACAATACAGGGCCTCAGTACTTTGAGAGCCCGTTCCGCGTAACTTAATCCTCCTCAAAATGGTGAGTGTATTTAATATTTTAGGCGACAGATCACTGCTCAAAACATTGGTTTCAGCTCCCGTATCAATACAAAATGTACAGCGCTTACCGGCGATCCGGGCATCGATAAAAATCAGATCGGAGACTTCCTGAAAAGGGATTTCGAGATCAAAAGTAAGGGGAGCCGACACCTTGCCTGTCCTGTTACCATTTTTGTCGGTACGGAAAAGGGAAAGTTTATTGTTTTGCAGATCAAGAACCACCTCAAAATTCCTAAGCATGCTTAACCCAAACAAGCCAAGAATCTTTGTGTTCTTAGCCTGCTCAATATGACCGAGATCCGTTATATCTGCTTCCATGTTTTTGTACTGCACCTCTGAAATCCAGAGTTTCCCGATAACAGTCCGGTCTACCTTCCCCATCGAACCCGTGATTCCACCTGAAACCCGTCCACCTGAACGTCTTTCATTCCTGAAATAAATGGCATTGAGTACCAACATCGACGAGCCTGTATCAAAAACAAGACTACCGGCTGTGCTGTCCACTTTGGCGTCGATTAAAATAAGATTTCCGGCTCTTTTGAGCGGAATAGTCAGTGATTCAATATTGTTATCAGCCGAATATCCGGCAATTGCATCAGGAAGCAAGATGAGATGATTTTCTGACATCAGTATTACCTCATCCCAATGAGCATTACTTTTGGTGTAGCTGATTTGCGTGATGCATAACAGCATGCAAATGAAGAAGATGTGTTTTAATATTGCATTCACAAAGCAGATATCTTATAAGTCATACAAAGTTAAATTTTAAGCGAATCGATATCATCAAATTTTAAACAGAAATATTCAAATAGCTGATTTTCTCACTTTTTCAGAACTTTAAGTCAAAG
>CAZVKW010000101.1:8584-10971 GCA_964627945.1 uncultured Lentimicrobiaceae bacterium | reverse complement strand
GCTGACTCGAGCACCCGCGAAGTGGGCAGTGCCGGAGCTTCCTGTGTTGATTTATTCTCCGCCGGAATACCGGATGCTTCCTTTCTGGGAGATTTGCTGCCCGACACAGGAGCCATCAATACCCAGGCCTATTATCTGGTTGCTAATCAGAACAATGCGCGGGCCCGGATGCGCGAAGGATTAAGTCCGGCTCAGATTATCAACTGGTTAGTGTTTAACGATGTTCAGGGAAATTCGACCAGACGACAATATGGTATTGCAGGTTTTAACGGAGCCGAAGTCAGTTCAGCGGGATTCACCGGTGCCAACTGCGATAATTATAAAAACCATGCAACCGGTAGCATCGATGGTATTTATTATTCCATTCAGGGAAATATTTTGCTCGGACAAATGGTGATCGATTCGATGGAATCACGATTCCGGAAACAGGAAGGCGACATTGCCTGCCGATTGATGGCAGCCTTGCAGGGTGCCAAAATGGTGGGTGCAGATACGCGCTGTACCTCCGATGGAACTTCCTCCCTCTTTGCTTTCGTCAAGGTTGCTCAACCGACTGATGCATATGGAGATCCTTCGTTTATCCTGACCGTGAAAACACACGATAATTCACATATCGAGCCTATTGATTCCTTGCAGGTGATTTTCGATGCCGCACATTTCTGTGAAACGATTTCTGTACCTGAAAACCACAAAAGCGGGATCATTCTTTTCCCCAATCCGGCAGGAAATGAAATTGAAATCCGATCTGAAATATTGTCGACTGATTCACACTTCACGATAACAGATGAGGCCGGCCGGCTTATTTATGAAGGCCGCTTTAGAGATGCATATGTAAAGTTAGATATAAATTCGTGGAAATCAGGATTATATACTATCGTACTTGATAATGGGATCTATCGGCGTTTTGTAAAAAACTGAAGGTATTAAATTGCTGAATATGTCTGAAACCAAACAAAATACATATGTAATTATCGATGGGATTTTTTTGCAGCGCGCCATCGATACCACCATCGAAACCTATACGAATCTAAAGCCCGGCATCACTTTCAACAAGCCTGATTTGCTTGCAGTGATCAAACATATTCTTGATTGGTACGATAAAAGCAAATCCCGAAAAAAAACAATACACTGTTATATTTGGCTGAGTGACGGATTTGATCTGGAAAGCCGGATGAATGTTTCATCTTCAAAAAGCTCATTCAAAACGAGTGATGGAAATCAGGCAAAAGTCATCCTTGAAAATGCCAGCATTATTGGTCCGGAATTGCTAGACCAATTGGTTACTTTGGTGCAAAACGGGGATGTTATTCTGGTAGCCGATGATCGCATTTATGAACCCACACTCGATAAACTGTTTGATGAAGGCTATACGATCACCGTTATCATGCTCAATGAACGTGATGGAAGCGAAATGATGACTTCTTTCGATTGGGGCGATATCATGTATCCGCTTGGGATGGCCATGGGATTGAAAAGAGCTGAGCTCTGAATGAATTTTTTCGCTTTTAGGTAAGTAAACTGTAATTTTGTTTTTGATAAAACTCAGCATAAAATATCCCCCATGAATAAACTTTTTTTTGTCCTTTTGGGCAGTATATTGCTTTCTGTATCATGTAATAAGCAAAAGGAAGATCCAAAACCAGAGCCAATTCCTGCAGAAATTGCCTTTATCCGTTCATGCGATCTTTCCTTTGTTCCGGAAATAAGGGAAAGCGGTGTGGTTTGTAAAAATCTATCTGGTCAACAGGAAGATATGCTTGTTACATTGAAAAATGCCGGGATGAATGTGGTGCGTCTTCGCCTGTGGAACAATCCGACTGACGGACATGCCGGAATGCAGGAAGTGAAAGAATTTGCAGATGAAATTCATGATAAAGGAATGAAAGTCTGGCTTACTGTCCATTATTCCGATACCTGGGCTGATCCGGGAACTCAGACCAAACCTGCAGCATGGAACAATATGCCCTTTAACCGTCTGAAAGACAGTTTGTATGTATTTACAAAACGTGTGATGGAACAGATTCAGCCTGATTATATTCAGATCGGAAATGAAATCAACAACGGATTGCTTTGGCCGGATGGGAAAATGGCAAATCTGAGCCAGATGACACAGTTGCTTTCACGCGGAATTGCTGCGGTACGCGAAACTGATACCTCCACCAGAATCATTCTTCATTATGCGGGATTTTCAGGGGCTGAAGCATTCTATACAAAGATGGAAGCGCTTGATTATGATATGATTGGATTATCATATTATCCAATCTGGCACGGAAAACAACTCAGTGAACTTGAAACGGCTCTTGAAACGCTTTCAACAAAATTTGACAAAAAACTGTTGATCGCCGAAACATCCTATCCCTTTACTTTCGATTGGTATGACTATACGA
>CAZVKW010000101.1:5545-8484 GCA_964627945.1 uncultured Lentimicrobiaceae bacterium | reverse complement strand
ATCAATACAAGACTCAACAGAAAAAATACGATGGCAATCGGTGTATAAAGTTTGCGGTCGAGCTTCGTAAATTTCCCGTGATTTTCTGTTCTGAAAAGTCCCATTGCTTTGAGCTCACCTACCGCCCTGAAAAGCAGAAATCCTGAAATAATATAGATAAGGTTTTCGCTAACGTTATCTGAATATTCACTGCTTTTCTGCCATGCACGCATCAGCACAATTATTCCGGCCATCACCATGGCAAGTGACTGAATAACAAACCATTTCTTTCCTTTCTGGGATTCATCTTCCGATGCCGACGGAATTAAAAACCAGCTGCGAAATTTTCCACTCAACAGAATCACCCATGAAATAATGGCAAGGATAAACAATCCGAGTGCGAGCAATAGGCCTGAAATCCAAACAATTGACATATCAGCTTGTGTTTTTTTGAATCCTAAATGAATATATCGAGTGAGCGTGCTTTTTGCACCAGAAAATAATTGGCCGGTACCAGATTGAGTTTACCGCTTACTTCCTTTAAAGGAATGCTGGTTGTTAATCCTCCGCGCATAGCAACCATTTTGCCATAGTCCTCTTCTGCAATGAGTTGGGCTGCTCTTGAACCTAAACTGGTTGCCAAAATACGATCCATGGGTGAGGGTGTTCCGCCACGCTGAACATAGCCCAGAATGGTTTTCCGGGTTTCAATTTTTGTTTCACTTTCGATGGAATAGGCAATAAAATCGGCTGCCGAGCGGAATTCTTTCGGAAACTCGATTCCTTCAGCCACCACTACTATGGAATAAGGTTTTTTCTTGTTGAAGCGTGAAAGCAGATAACGGTTCATTTCACGAAGGTCGGCTTTAATCTCCGGAATCAGGATCACATCGCCGCCGCCGGCCATGCCAGCATATAATGTAAGCCAGCCTGCACCGTGACCCATGAGTTCGATCACCATGATACGTTGATGCGAATTGGCTGTTGAATGAAGTCTGTCAATGGCTTCTGTGGCAATATTTACCGCCGAATCGAAACCAAAGGTGAAATCGGTTCCCCACACATCATTGTCGATTGTTTTCGGTATGCCGACAATATTCAGTCCGATCTCGGATAACATTCCAGCCGTTTTCTGTGTTCCGTTTCCACCAATACACACCACACAGTCCAGTTTAAGTTCTTTGTAATGTTTTTTAATCAGTTCAGGCTTGTCAGTTCCCTGATCTGCATTTTTCTTAAAAGGTTTTTCGCGCGAAGTACCCAGAATAGTGCCTCCCATTGTAAGAATTCCCGACAGACTGGATTCACTTAATTCAACAAATTCTTTGTTGATGAGTCCTGAAAAACCGGATGAAAACCCGATCACTTCCATTCCGTATTGAAAAATAGCTGTTTTGCCGACTCCCCGGATGGCTGCATTGATCCCCGGACAATCGCCTCCGGCGGTAAGAATTCCGATGCGTTTTGGTTTTGCCATTATTTTTATTTTGAACTGCAAAATAACACATTTAAAAGGAATTTTACTCATTAGTTTCATAAGTTGTTGTAAAGTTGATCCTGTCGATTATTAGTCGCAATTAGGAATGAGTTCCTTCGTCTAAGAAAAGAATCAGACGTATCTTTGCATACAATTGGCATTCAGATAGTGTTATCGATATCGGCTTCATGAATGTCTTCTTTGAATTGAATTGCTATATAAATCCTGTTTCATTGTCATTGAAACAAAATAATATTTGCCCCATGAATAGAATTTTATTGATGATCAGTCTTTTTTTTGGTTTTACGCTTCAGGCTCAGTATCTGAATGTTATGATTGGTGAAGAGGGTAATATGAACGAACCAAGTATTTATATCAATCCGAAAAACCCGGCAGAAATTATGGCTGGCACGAATAATGACAATTATTTCTATTCAAGTGATTTCGGTGTTAGCTGGTCAGGGGGGAGATTGGTTTCGCCTTCCTATGGTGTTTATGGTGATCCGATGATTATCACCGATACGCTGGGTGATTTTTATTTCTTTCACTTATCAAACCCACCTTCAGGAAATTGGATCGACCGGATTGTTTGTCAGAAATATGACAAACAGACAGGAACCTGGAATAATGGCTCATTTATGGGGCTCAATGGCACCAAGGCCCAGGACAAACATTGGGCCATTGTCGATCAGAAAACAAACGTAATTTATGTAACATGGACACAGTTTGATCAGTATGGAAGCATTGATCCTTTCTGCGAGAGCAATATTATGTTCAGTAAATCGACTGATGCCGGTGCAAGCTGGAGTCCGGCCAAAATAATCAGCAATCAGGCCGGGAACTGCGAGGATAGTGACGAAACCGTTGAAGGGGCTGTGCCTGCAGTTGGTCCGGATGGTGAGCTTTATGTTGCCTGGTCTGGCCCTGGAGGAATTGTTTTTAATAAATCGCTCGATGGCGGTGAAACCTGGCTTACTGAAGAGGTTTTTGTGTGCTTGCAGGGCGGAGGCTGGGATATGGCTATTCCGGGAATTTACCGCTCAAACGGACTTCCTGTAACGGTTTGCGATTTAAGCAATGGCCCAAACCGGGGAACTATTTACATCAATTATACCGACCAGATAAACGGGGAAGACGATACCGATGTCTGGATTGTAAAATCAACTGACGGAGGAAATACCTGGTCAGCCCCGATTCGGGTAAATGATGATCCGGCAGGGAAACAGCAGTTTCTCACCTGGATGGCTGTGGATCAGTCGAATGGATATTTGTATTTCGTTTTTTACGATCGCCGGAATTATTCAAATAATCTGACTGATGTGTTTTTGGCTGTTTCGGGTGACGGAGGAAATACATTTACCAATTTCCCGATCAGTGATTCTCCATTCAGCCCGTATTCGGGTGTCTTTTTTGGCGATTACAACAATATTTCAGTTACCAATAACATCGTCCGGCCCATCTGGACCCGCAACGAAAGCGGATC
>CAZVKW010000101.1:0-5445 GCA_964627945.1 uncultured Lentimicrobiaceae bacterium | reverse complement strand
GATACAAGTGATCACAGACTTAAGCCGGGAGTTTATTTTCTTGTTTTGCAAAACGGAAACAAAAGTTCGAAACGCAAACTGCTTATTGCAAACGATTGATTAATAGATTGCTGCAAAGAAGGGGCAGGTCTTGCTTATTTTCATACATTTGTTTGAAGTTTAATTAACAAATCAGGTATGATTGAAGAAGAACTGCGGCCCTTACTTGAGACTGTGCGTTTGAGAACTCTTCAGATAGGTGTTGGGAATCTGTCGCTTGAAAATATTCGCAAATTTCCTGATCTTCAGCATGATATTTTAGATCAATATATTCAATCCAACGAGCAGCTGGTTGAAAAATCGCTTGAACTTGAAAGGGAGAAATTCTCCAGGATTTTTCTAGAATTCAATTTCGAAGGCATGAATACCATTGATATTCTGATGGTTGTTTCGCGTGAAATCGCTGACAAATTCTACGAAATTTCACCTTCCTTCAGCTATGAACTGAAAGGACTCTATCCAGAAATATACCATCATCATTTTGAAGAACGGATTCAGTTCATATCCGAAAAAATCAGAATCAATCTCAGCAGAGGAATTCAACAGGGAATGTATCGTAGCGATCTAAGCATTGAGTTGATTGCCCGTTTGTACATCAGTCGCCTGAACGACCTGCATAATCCCGATTTTTTTCCACCTGCAGAGTTTTCATTTAGCACCTTGTTCAATCTGATGTTTGAAAACTTCATTCGCAGTATAGCCACTCCTGAAGGACTTGTTTATTTTGAGAAACGAAAAGAGGAGCACCAATTTTAGAAATTCATAAGACTTAAAATAAATCTAGGGGCGCGCTTTCATCCAATGAAACCGCGCCCCTAGATTTAAAATGTAAGTTAATTAATTAAGCTTGAAACTAATAGGGACAGTCATCTGTACGTTTACAACTTCTCCACCCTGGGTACCGGGAGTCCAGTCAGGCATCATCGAAACAACCCGAAGCGCTTCTGCATCCAGTTCAGGATTTGCACTTTTGATCACTTCTGCTTTTGTTACTTTTCCGGTTTTGTCAACTACAAAACTTACAAATACTTTGCCCTGAATGCCATTTACTTTGGCGTTTTCAGGATATTTGATGTTTTTAATCAGGAATTGAGTCATCTCTTCATTGCCACCAGAGAAAACAGGCGGGTTTTCTACAACTGTGTACACCTCTTCATTTTCAGTATCCGCCTTAATTACTGCGGGTGTCTCGATGTTCTGAACTGATTTTTCGGTTTGTTTTGGTTCGTTGTTGCAGGCAAAAGCCAGCACAAAGATCGCGATCAGAGGTAATGACAGCAGCATTTTCAGCCTTGCTGTTCTTGCGGATTTTGGTTTTGTCATCATAACAATTCTGTTTTTTATGGGTGAGTGATTGAATGTGTGAACAAGTTCAGTAGCCTTGTTTCCCGTAACTGTATTCAATAAAAGGATAAGGTAATTTTGTCGTCGAATACCATGTTTGATTACGCCTTCATCGGCCAGAAATTCATGCACTTCCTGCATCGAACGACGGTAATACCAAATCGCTGGATTGAACCATTGAAAAAGACTTACCATTTCAATGAAGATAATATCAATCGAATGTAACTGTCTGATATGCACCATTTCATGGGCCATAATGCTGTCCATGTCTTCCGGTTTGGTTCTTGGATCAATAAACAGATATTGCAGGAATGAAAAGGCCGGATGACCTTCATTTGATTCGAAAATAGTCAATCCCTGTTTTTGAATCATCCTGCTGTTTCGGATAAGCAATGAGATCTGAATCAGGCGGAAGACGAATCGCAGTAAAACATAAGCAAAACCGAGGGCATACAGGATTGAAACGATTTGGAATACACTGATATTGTTCTCATAAAGTGAACTGATATTATTGGCTGAAACTGTTACAGGTCTGAGAACCAGACCATAAACCGGACCGCTTACTGTTTGCGGAAAACCGAAATCCAAAAGAGGTATCAAAAGGGAAACTAGCACCGACCCAAGAAGAAAGAAACGGTTCAGCATGAAAAAGGTTTCATTCTTCAAAAACAGGCGGTAAATAGCATAAAATCCCGCAAGACAGATCCCTGATTGTAAAAGATATATAGTGCTGTTTTCCATCGTTTTATGTCTTAGATTTTTCAATTTCAGATTCTACAAGTGCCCTGATTTCTTCCAGTTCGTTTAGCGAAAGCCGGTTTTCGGTAGCGAAGAACGAAACCAAGCCTTTGTACGAACTGTTGAAATAACTCTGAACAAAGCCGTTTACATATTCACGCGTATAATTTTCTTTTGCTACCAATGGGAAATACTCATGTGTTTTGCCAAATGCGGTATATCCAACGAAACCCTTTTTCTGCAGAATTCTGACCACTGTCGATACGGTGTTATAAGCAGGCTTGGGTTCAGGCATTTTCTCAACAATGTCTTTCACAAAGCATTTACCAAGTTCCCAGAGGATTTGCATTACTTCTTCTTCGGCACGCGTTAGTTCGATCATTTTGTTCTCCATAGTTTTTTTGCTCATTGATAACACAAATATATAACTAAAAATATAGTTATGCAACTAATTTGATAGTTAAATTTTATTAAATTTGATAAGCTATTGTTTAACAATAATATAGAAATATGTTTTTTTGGATTGTTTTGGATGAAAAGAGATCTTTTGAAATGAAGCCCATATGAATAGAAACAAAAAAGGCGGTGAAATCTTCACCGCCTTTCATTATATGCTTTTGATCAAGCTTATTTTGTTCTTGCAAGTTTATTCGATTTTCTTCTTTTCAATCCGACTTTCATTTCATAAGCAATGATATACATGCCAGGAACGAAGATCAGGGTGAGGAAAGTTGCAAAACTTAATCCGAAAATGATTGACCATGCGAGCGGTCCCCAGAACAATACGTTATCACCTCCGATATGAATCTGTGGATTCAGTTCGGTGAACATGGTAACGAAATTCAGGTTAAAACCAATTGCCAGCGGAACCAGTCCAAGAATGGTGGCTGTTGCTGTAAGAATAACAGGTGTGATACGGGTCAATCCTGCCTGCACGATGGCTTCACGGGTTTTCATGCCACGTTCTTTCAACACATCGATGAATTCCACAATCAGAATACCATTTCGCACCACAATTCCTCCCAGAGCAACAATACCTAATCCGGTCATGATGATCGAAATCGACATATCGAAGATAATGATACCGAGTAAAACACCGATGATACTAAAGATAACTTCACTCAGAATAATCAGGGTTTTACTGATCGAGTTAAATTGTGTGATCAGGATGAAGAAGATCAATCCGATCGCGATTAACATTGCTTTTCCAAGGAAAGAGGCAGTTTCCTGCTGATCGACCTGTTCGCCCGTCATGCTGATCTGAACGCCTTCCGGTACGGCATAATTGGCGGCAACACTTTCTATCTGAGGAACAATTTCATTTGCAGTATAGCCTGTAAGTACTTCACTCGAAATGGTGATGATGCGTTTCAGGTTCTGTCTTTTGATCCCGCCGTATGAATCGGCATAATCGATCGTGGCAACAGATGAAAGCGGAATTGAACGCAGCATACCGGTTGTCATATCCCTGAAAGTGATTCTCAGGTTGATCAGCTTATCAATATTCTCACGGGTTTGCTCAGAGTAACGCAACTGAATCGGGAATTCATCCTCATCTACTTTGTATTTTGAGATTTCTTTACCCAAAACAGCGGTGCGGATTTCCATGGCAATCTGCGCGGTCATCAGACCTTCTTTATTCGCGCGTTCACGATCGATATTGATGACGATTTCAGGTTTGTTTTCCTGGAAATCGCTTTTCAACTCTTCGATACCCGGAATCTGCAATGAATCGAGATAATTTTTGAAATTACCAGCCGTAACAATCAGTTCTGCAAGATTTTCACCTGTAATTTCGATATTGATCGGTTTTCCGGTCGGTGGTCCCATTCTGTTTTTTGCCACAACAATTTCCGTACCCGGAATACCTTTCACTGCTTCCCTGATTTTATCGAGGTAATCGCTGGTATTGATTCCTTTACGGTATTTGTATTCAACAAAATTGATGGTAACTTTGCCTTTTTCTGAGCTTAGCGAACGGGTGAAATCCATATCATCACCGGCGCCAAGAGCCACATTGCTGATTACAGATTCTACATCCGGATTGTCTTTACCGAGAACATTCATTACTTTGTCTTCAACCAGACGGGTGACCGAATCAGTTACAAGTTGATCAGTTCCAACAGGCATTTTCAACTGCACACTGATGCTGTTCGGCATATTATCAGGGAAGAAAAGAACTTTCGGATTTTTGACTCCCACAGCAAAGAATGTGAAGATAAGCAATGCCACTACTCCTGTGAGCAAATACCAAGGGTTTCTGCCTCTGATGGCTGCCCTGAGCTGTTTTTCATAAATATTGATAAACCATGGCCAGCCTTTTTCCTGCCACCATTTAATGTATGGATTCAATAATGTGTGGAAGAGGAATACCAGAATGGCTGCAAATACAAAGAAATTACCTAATCCATAAGCCCAACTGTTGTGGGTGCTTGCATGAATTACATAACTCAGGATAGCGATACTCAGCAAAGCAAGGATTTCGTACGTCATGATACGTTTGGTCCTTCGCTTGGCAGGTGCGTGATATTCATTCTTCATGAATGAGATGGCAAATACTGGATTGATGATATACGCCACGAAAAGCGATGCAAAAAGGGTAAGAATCAGTGTTACAGGAATGTAGAACATAAACTTTCCGGTGATTCCGGGCCAGAATGCCAGTGGGAAGAAAGGCGCAAGCGTCGTTAATGTCCCCGATAAAATCGGCATAAAGACCTCCCCGGCCGCTTTCTTTGCCGCAATCACAATATTAGGTTCATCATGATGTATTCGATGGATGTTTTCGATTACTACGATGGCATCATCCACCACAATTCCAAGGGCGAAAATGAAGCCAAACATCACAATCATATTCATGGTGAAACCCATTGCAGGCATCGCCATGAAAGCGACAAACATCGACAATGGAACTGCAAGAGCTACGAAGAATGCATTGGTAAGACCCATGAAAAACATCAGAACGATGGTCACGAGAATGAATCCAAAAATGATGGTGTTGTTAAGTTCTTCAAGTGTATTCCGTGTATAACGTGATTGTTCTCCCGAAAGACTTACTTTCAGATCTGTAGGAAACTGCTTGTTAACCAGTTCATTATCTAAAATGTCCTTAATTTTATCGGAAGCTTCCAATAGGTTACGACCGCTTTTCTTCACCACATTGAGGGTGATTACGTTTTTTCCGAATAAACGTGAGAAACTTTCCTGCGTTTTGAAGCTGTCTTTTACGTCAGCAACATCTTTCAGATAAACTGCAGCGCCGCTTCCGGTTTTGATGATAATGTTGCGGATCATATCCAGATCAGAGAACTGACCCACGATACG
>CAZVKW010000100.1:0-11171 GCA_964627945.1 uncultured Lentimicrobiaceae bacterium | reverse complement strand
CGCTCCTTTTTCGTTTTATTCATAATTCCAGAAACATATTACTCAACTCTGATTGGCTGAGGTTCTGCTTTGTGAATAGTAAGTTCATCAATAAGATTGGTGGCGCCGGCATATTTGTCGATAATGAAGAGTACATAACGGATATCGACATTGATTGTGCGCTGAAGTTCAGGTTCGTAAGCAATATCGCCGCTCATAGCTTCCCAGTTGCCATCGAAAGCAAGGCCTATCAACTCGCCTTTGCCGTTGATAACAGGACTTCCCGAATTACCACCAGTGATGTCATTGGTAGAAAGGAAGCAGGTAACCAGTTGTCCGTCTTTACCATATGGGCCAAAATCCTGTTTTTCAATCAGTTCTTTGAGATATGAAGGAACAATAAATTCGTCGTTCGATGGGTCTTCTTTTTCAAGAATTCCTTTTGTTGTTGTGAAATAACTGTAACGAACAGCATCGGCGGCCTGATAATCCTGCACAGTTCCGTAGCTCATACGCATGGTGGAGTTGGCATCAGGATAGAAAACTTTATCGGGTTGCATTTCGCGCAGACCGGCAACAAACAAACGTTTGGCTTTTCCCATCGTTGCCCCTGCAGCCTGATAACCGCCCGAAGCAGCCATCATTTTTTCCATGAAAGCATTTGAAAGCACGAGGGCCGGATCTTTTTCAAGTGTTTTCAGATTCGGTTTGGCAAGGAAAGCAGCCGCTTTGGCTTCACTTGTGAAGATTGAGGTTGCAAAGACTTCTTTGGCATAAGCCGTCCAGTTTCCCTTAAATTTCTTCTCGGCATCCTTGATGGCATCAATCTGCATATCAGCAGGAACTTTTTTTACATAAATGGCCATAAGCTCAGCAAATACTTTTTCGTCAGTGATTACTGAATAATCTTTGTATTGTTCACCTAAAGCTTCTTTCATTTCGGTGAGGGTCTTTTCCAGTTCAGCTTTGCGATCAGCTTTCATTTTGGCAGCAAGATCCTTGTCCTTCGGGAGGTCTTTCTTCTCGATCGGTGAAAGCAAGGTTACAAGTCCGTTATACTCCGAAGCAAATCCCAGAAGCTCGGCACCACCGGTTCCTGCCATGCTGGTATAGATTAGCGGAGCAATGCTCTCGCCCATCATTTCATAACCTTTCTTCAGATCGGCAAGTGCAGTTCCGTATTTTTTGATGCGGTTTTCGTCTGCATTAACCCAGGTAGTAAAAGTGTTTTCAAGTTCGCGCTTTTTATCAGATACACCCAAACGTTTCAGTCCACGTGACTGACCAATCAGATATTTCCATGTATTGGCAACCACGGCATATTTCGATGCATACTGAATCTTTACTTCTTGATCAGTATCCATAAATTCTTTCCATACTTCGAGTTTCTTTCCGAAAAGTTCGATGATTCCGGGATATTCTGCTTCAACATTGAAATCAACACCATCTGATGTGAGGTAACGATCGGTTGATCCAGGATAGCCCCAAACCATCGAGAAATCACCTGGCTGAACGCCGTCGAGACTAATAGGCAAATGGTGGCGTGGTTTAAGTGGAATATTTTCAGTTGAAAAGGTGGCTGGCTTACCATCCGGAGCTGAATAAACCCTGAAAATAGAGAAGTCACCTGTGTGACGTGGCCACATCCAGTTGTCGGTATCACCACCGAATTTTCCAACGGCTGATGGAGGAGCACCTACCAGACGAACGTCAGTAAACACCTCATAAACAAACATATAATATTCATTTCCTTCGAAGAAACTCTTTACAACGGCATGGTAACGTCCGTCTTCAGATGCTGCTTTTTTTAGTCTGCTTGTCACCTGACGAATGGCAGCTGAACGGGCTTCGGCAGTCATAGTATCATTTACAACTGAAAGGCAACTATCTGTTACATCGGCCATGCGATAAAGGAAAGAAACCGAAAGGCCCTCGTTGGGAAGTTCTTCGTTTTTGCTCTTTGCCCAGAAGCCGTTTGTCAGATAATCGTTTTCCAATGAGCTGTGGTTCTGAATTTTATCATATCCACAGTGATGGTTCGTGAACAGCAATCCCTGATCGGATACAATTTCACCGGTACAGAAATAACCACCCGGGGTCGATCCTTCAGATAATCCGACAATGGCATCTTTCAGACTTGAATGGTTAATGCTGTAAATTTCTTCGGAAGTGAGTTGCAAGCCGTTTTTCTGCATATCAACATAGTTGAGGCGCTCAACAAACATGGGCAACCACATGCCCTCGTCGGCTAACAGTCTTCCGAACGATCCCAGCACTAGAAAGGCCAGAACAAAGAAGATTTTTTTCATAGAAATTTGGGTTTTAGAGAGTTATAAAAAGTTTTTAAATCCAGAAATATGCCAGTTCATATAACGTATTGTTATACACCTTATTGCGATTGAAATCATCCATCAGATGTTTTGCGATTGTTCGGAATCAGACAGCGGATGTTCGTTTACGGACAGTTTATTACAGGCCTAAAACATCAGGACCCATTTTAAAATAGATGTCAACCGGAACACCAATCTGCGTGATCCGATCGAGATCGGACTGCAAAGTTGCTTTGATCACACCATCGGTAGCAATGCGGTTTTTTACGCCTTCATAGTCACCATTTCCCTGAGAAGTGAGGATGATGCCGGTAAGTTTTTTACTTGCTTCCATCATCTTTTCAAGGTTGATAGCATAATGGCCATCAGCATCCCGACTGAAAGCACCTTCCTGCAGGAAGAAATTGAAAGTGAGCATATTGGCCTTGCCATGAGCACTTGAGGCACCAAATCGCACGCTCCGGAAAATTCCGGCCATGAAAGTGACATAATTATCCATGATTTCTGTGTCTCTGAACTCACCCATTTCATGCAAACGGGTCACAAGATACAATCCGAGAATATCGGCTTTGGCTTCTTCGAGGGCTGAATACTGTTCGCGCAATGCTTTACGAACGGTGCTTTTGCCATCGATGGTGTTTTTAATACCCATTCCATGCGCAACTTCGTGAAACATAACATTGCTGAAGAAAGCATCGAACGAAATGTTCTTTCGTTGTTCGGGGGCAATCAGTTCCTGCGAGATTGGAACCAGAATCTTATCGAATTTTGCTTTCATGGCGTTTTTTAACTGTAATTTACGTGTTCCTTTTTCGAGCTGGACACGTTCGTCGTTGGGCAAGTTAATGGCTATGGTCTTACCAGCCATATTGCAATCACCGGCATAATATACCACATCATAGGCATTGAGGTCGGCATCAGAACCCGGAATTTCTTTTTTATATACATCATCTACAGGAAGTTGCGTTTGCAGTTCAGGTAGAAATTGTGCAAAACGTGCCAGACGCTGGCTCCATTCAATGTCTTTGACCAATATGAAAGATTCATGTGAGGCTTTGTAACCATTGAGGGCATCGACGTAATTCTCGATTGGTCCGATCACAAAATCGACCGGATTGCTTTTGGCTGCCATCCATGCCATATCGCTGGCGAAATAATCGTCGGTACGCAGGGCTGTTGCACGAAGTTTCAGATAATTGGAAAAAGTGCTGTCGGCTGCCAGTTCAGAAGCCTGGTCAAGCAAAGCGGCAGCTTCGCCAATTTGAGTAGCATAAGCTTCGTGATACCATTTTGTTTTGAGTTTGCCGTTTTCGTCGCGCACAATCAGCGTATACTGACTGGTTTTGTTTGGATCGTCGAAGGCTTCAAACTCTTCTTTTGTCATATCGGTCGGATAGAAACCGGCGCCTGCAGGCATTGGGCCATAGGTGCTTACGAATGGCTTTTGTCCGTCGAGCTGGTCCCATGGTCCATAATTTATTTCGGCGAATCTGCGGGTGTTTTCGTCGGTGATGCTGTTTAGCAAAGCGGCCTTATCCCCAAAATTCTGTGTCCAGAAAATATCATCCATGATCGAAGCAGCCTTGAAGAGCAGTTTCAGCATTTCTTTGTCGTTGGTGCTCAGGTGACTGATGTCGGAAGTCAGCGTCACTTCGGCATATTTACTCATCAGGCCGTTGTTCATAGAACTGCTTTCTTTGGTTTGTTTAACAGGGGCCTGCTCACAGGCGGCGAATGAAAGCGCTATGAAGCAAGCTGTCGGAACAAAAAGTTTGAATATTGATTTCATGATTTAATACATTGGTTTAGGCCTGCGAAAGTACAATTTTTAGCCTCAGAAAGGTAAAATGCATGTAGAAAGAATGCGGTTGAAAACATAAAATATGAATTGAAATGATGCTGTTTTTGCCCTGAAAATTTATAAAATCACCATTGAATTCATCTGACTATTATATAGGTGTGATTTTCAGGAATAGCCAAATCTTATACATCAAACGCAGAATTCCGTAACACATAAGGCTCTAGTACAGAATACTTTTGTTTCATCTTAAACTTAATACCTACGAATATGAAAAAGCAATTCAAACTTCTGGCTCTGATCTTCTCGGTTGGGCTAATCGTTGCAGGCTTTACTCAATGCAGTAAGGCTGATGTATCATCAACTACTTCTTTCCCAAAAACTTCAGTTGCAGACCAGATGGACCTGTTAGCAGAAGCAGAGGCATCAGATGCCGAAACGAATGACATTACCACATGTATTTATACCTGTATCAATGGTATGCCGATTCAGGAACTGTCCGAAACAGAAATAAATGCACTGAATTTCATTCGTGAAGAAGAATTTCTGGCACATGACATCTACGTTGCTTTATATGCAGCATACAATATCCCGGTTTTCAATAATATTTCCAAATCTGAAAATATCCATACAACCGCTATCAGGGTATTGATGGAAAAATATGCTTTGGCCGATCCTGCTGCCGATCATGTGAATGGTGTATTTACCAATCCGGATATACAGGCTTTGTACGATGCCTTGCTGGCTCAGGGAATGTTGTCGATCAACGATGCAATTGTTGTAGGTGCTACCATAGAAGATTATGATATTGCCGATTTAGTTGCTCATATTGATGAAGGTATTGATAATGAGGACATTCTGTTTGTACTACAGAAATTATACAAAGGTTCGCGTAATCACCTCAGAGCATTTTATGCGCATTTGCAGTTCCGCAATATATCCTACACTCCTCAATTTATCAGTTTGGAACTTTATAATGAGATCGTAACAAGCGATTGGGAATTCGGAAACGGATTCTGTTCCTGCGAACAAACTGCTACCGGCTCAGCTGTAAATATCCAGACAAGGTAAACAACTTCTAATTGCTTGGTTTGTCCAAAACCTTAACCGGTCTGCCATTGCAGGCCGGTTTTTTTATTGTCTGAATTCCTTTGGTTTACGAATCACAAAGGCACGTGAGATATTGAAACCGAAGAAGATATCACCCTTGCCCCATTTGCCGGTAGCTTCGGTGATGAACGCGCGCTCAAACATTGCATCGGCGTTCGAGATGTGTAGCTGAAAAACATGGCCGCCTGTTTCGATATCAAATCCGACAGAAAACACATCTGTTCTGTTTAATGTGGTTTGTTTGTCAGGATAATAGAAATATTCAGCATTTACTGAAGTCCTTTGGGTGAGTTTGTATCTACCGCCAATTCCACAGGCAAATGATGTGTTTTTGTCGTCGGGCGTAGGAACAAGATTTTTGTGAATCACTGTCGGGCTGAGCTGTAAACTCAATGCATTGCTGAATTTGCGTGCGATAAGCAACTGATGAACGAACGATAATCTGGAACTGTAATAATTGTTGCGGTTGGGATCTTCCCATTTCAGGGTTTTCACTGCCATGGATCCCACATAAGAAACGCTTACCGGCATGTTTTTTGCACCTGTGCTCTGACGTAAGATTTTGGTTTTCACAAAACCATCGATGGTTTTTTGCCAGGTGCTGCGGCCTATGCCGACTGCCAGCCAGTCGTTAACTCCATATTCAAAACCGAGGCGGATATTGGCCTGATCAAGCCCGAAAAATTCATAAGCTCCCGAATTGATGGCTCCGAAATTGTGCTGAACCAGAAAAAGAAGGTTTCCATTGGCCGGATTCTCCACTGATTGCCCGTAAACCACACGCGATGTTTTGAAGGTTGCGTAGGCGTATTCAGTAGTTGGTTTCGATGCGTCATCGAAGAGCGACAACATATCATTCTGAGCCTGAACTCTGAGACTTCCAAAAGTCAATACAATTGCCAGAAATGGTAAAAATTTCATTTTCATGGTTTTAATTATTTGGGGTTCCTTGTTGAATCCAGGCTTCTACCTGACTGATCGAACAATCTGACAAAGGTGAACCACCTTGTGGCATAGCCTGATATCCAGATTCATGTTTAATGGCCCCCAAAAGTTTGCCACTGTTTGCACAACTTACAATATCAGCATAGTTAGCAAGGCTTATTCCGCCCGAACCATCAGTCCCGGAATGGCATGAAACACAGTTGTTATTGATTATGGGAGTAATTGTCTGACTGAAAGACACATTATCGGTGTTACAATCGCTTGGATATAAGGTCTTTTCATTGTCTTTAAAACAACCCACATTCATGAGAATGAGTGAAAAAAAGATTGCTTTGAATGCATTTCTGAAGTTGAATATTTCTGTTTTCATCATTTTTGTTTTTTTAGTTTTACTAATTTTCAGGTGTCCCGGACTCAATCCAAAGTTCAACTTGTCTGATTTTACAGTCTGAAAGCTTATTCTGATTCTTTGGCATTTCCTTAAAACCTGATAAGTGCTTGATTGAACCAATAAACTTTCCATTGGTGACAGAATTCACAATCTCAGCATAGTTGGTAAGCCTGATATCGCCGCCGGGTTTATTTCCGCTATGACATCCCTGACAATAATTTTGAACCATCGGTGAAATATGTCTGGAAAAAGTGATAACATCCAGTGTATCAGAACAATTATCATCGTTACAAACATTATTCAAAGCACCCTGATCGATCCAGTCTCCAAATTTGGCAATAAATGCCTGACTCAGCGGCTGGCGGGGGGCCGGAGGCATTCTATACTCAGGAATTGAACGATTGATAACTTTATACAGTTCGCTTTTTTTCGCATTTCCGGGTTTCACTTTGCTAACAATAGAGGCATAGTCGGTAATTGGAAAAGCTTCACCGCCTGAGCCTGATTCATGGCAACCCGAGGTAGCGCAGCTAGAAATCAATAAAGGAAGAATTTCGGTCTGGAAATAGACAGAATCCTGATTGCAGGTATTTTCGATTAAAGATGGAACGCCTGAAACAATATCAGGTTCATGCTTACACGATACCGTAAAAAGCAAAATGCTGCCAAGTACGAACGTAACAGATAATTTAAATTTCATTTTGACTAGTTTTATAAGACAAAAGTACTTGTTCTACAACGAACCAGCCAATAAACAACGGTCAACTGGAAAATGTACTCCCCGAACCGGAATAATCCGGCCTCAAGTATTTTCACTCAGGACATAAACAGGTCAGAAGCAATGCCATCGGCAAAGAGTTTACCGGTCGAAGTGAGGAAAAGTCGTTGATCGCGAAGCTCAAGCCGCCCTGAATCAATATGTTTTTTGGCTTCGTTCATGCAATATTCAACAAAAGAATTTCCAAATACATTGCGGATGTGCGCCGGATCACAACCCCATACTGTGCGCAACGAAGTCATCACATATTCATTATATCGCTGTTCGGTGGTGAGGATTTCCTTTTCAAATTCTGTCTTGGCGGTGAAACGTAAATCGGTATATTGTTGAAGATTAGAAACATTCCACTGGCGTGAAACTCCGTTAAACGAATGCGCCGATGGCCCCAGCCCCAGATAATGCCCACCAAGCCAATATATGCTATTGTGTTTTGAATAGAAACCCGGTTTGGCGAAATTGGAAATTTCGTAATGCACAAATCCGTGATTATCCATCTCTTGCATCAGGATTTCGAAATGGCGAATAGCCTGTTGTTCATCCACGGCTGGTAGTTTTCCCTTCGCAATATGGTGCGAAAGTGCCGTGCGAGCTTCAACGGTAAGCGAATAAGCCGAAAGATGCGGAAGTTCCAAACGAAGAAATTCTTCAATATTCTGTTTCCATTTTTCTTCGTTCAGCGTGGGAATGCCATAAATGAGGTCGATGGTGATGTTATCAAAACCCGATTTACGGGCTGACTGAATGGCCTCTTTCGCCTGCCGGGCCGAATGAACCCGGTTCAGATAGGTCAGATCATCGTCGAAAAAACTCTGAATACCCATGCTCAGGCGGTTTACACCTGTTTGTGCCAATCCTTGAAGCCAGTTTTCGCTCAGATCATCCGGATTGGCTTCGAGTGTGATTTCGACTTCGGGGTCAACAGAATATTTTTCTTTCAGTAACTGGATAATCAAAGAAATTTCTTCCGGTTTAAGCATCGAAGGTGTTCCGCCTCCGAAATAGATTGTGTTCACGGTCTGATTGCCGAGGTATTCACGTTGTAAGGCTATTTCCTGATGCAAGGCGTCAAGAAAGGCCGCCCGGTTTTTCAGGGATGCCAGCGAGAAAAAATTGCAATAGTGACATTTCTGTTTGCAGAAAGGAATGTGAATATAAATGCCGGCCATATTTTTAAAATGAACAAATTTCAGCTTACCGTGTTTAATGCATCGGTTAAAAGAATGAACAAAACCTGATAAAGGTAAGCTGATTCGCAAA
Organism: uncultured Lentimicrobiaceae bacterium; assembly: GCA_964627945.1. Classification (GTDB taxonomy): domain Bacteria; phylum Bacteroidota; class Bacteroidia; order Bacteroidales; family F082; genus CAJBPB01. The sequence continues at coordinate 2,583 of CAZVKW010000100.1, read as the reverse complement.
ATCAAAGATTGTTAAATTCTGTCAATACCAGATTAAACTGAAAATTAAATTAATAAATAACTAAAAATCAGATCACTATGAAAAAATCAATTATCCTTGGAGTTTTTTTGCTTTCTGCAACTTTCGGATTTTCACAAAAAACAGACTGGAAAATCGACCCATCACATTCAAGCATTAACTTTGAAGTTGCCCATATGGTAGTTTCGGATGTTGTTGGAAAATTTGACAGTTTTGATGGAAAAATTCTTGCTGAAAAAGCCGATTTTACCGATGCTTCGATCAGTTTCACCATTCAGGTTTCATCGGTCAATACCGAAAACGAAAAACGCGATGGCCATTTACAGGGTGCCGATTTCTTTGATGTTGCTAAATACCCAACTATCGAATTCAAGAGCAAATCGCTTAAAGTTGTAAGTGGAAACAAATACCTCCTCAAGGGTGACCTTACCATGCACGGTGTTACCAAAGAAGTGGAATTGAATGTAAAATATAACGGTACAATCAAGGATCCATGGGGCGGAACTCGTGCCGGTTTCAAAGTAAGTGGCGAAATCGTTCGTGCTGATTACGGTCTTCTCTACAACTCTGCCCTTGAAGCTGGTGGCGTAATGATCGGCGAAACTGTTGCTATCAACGTAAACCTTGAACTTTTGAAACAGTAAAAAACTAAATACAGACGAAGCGAATATTAGAATTCATTCTGTATAAATCAAAAAAGCCGGAATCATTGATTTCCGGCTTTTTTTTATTCTCTTACTTCGCGCTTCCGACTTCCGTCTTCCAACTCCCGTCTTCGGTCTTCCTACTTCTTCAACACAATCCTGAAAGTGGTTCCTTCGCCCAATGTGGATGTTTTTACGAATATTTTTCCTTTATGATATTCATTAACAATGCGTTGCGCAAGTGTCAGACCAAGTCCCCATCCGCGCTTTTTACTGGTGAATCCCGGACTGAAAACTGTCTGGAAATCAGCTTTATGAATTCCCTTCCCGGTGTCACTGATATCGATTTTCACAAAGTCTTCCTCGTTTTTTACGCGAATGGTAATCCGCCCGGTTCCACTCATGGCATCGAGGGCATTTTTAATCAGGTTTTCGATCACCCACGAGAAAAGGCTTGGATTCAAAGGTAGAATTATGGCTTCTGTGACAGGCAGAACAAGCTGAAAATCAATCTTTTTCGAACTTCTGGCTTTCAGATAGCCAATGGTTTCTTCGATCAGAATTACCAGATTGGTAGGTTCGAGCACAGGAGGTGAACCGATTTTAGAAAATCGTTCTGTGATGAGTTCGAGTCGTTGCACATCCTGCTCCATTTCCTCAACACCCTCAATCGGTTCAGGCTTCATCTTCAGCAGCTCAATCCACGCCATGAGTGACGACAGCGGTGTACCGATCTGATGGGCAGTTTCCTTTGCCATTCCGACCCACACTTGATTTTGTTCTGACCTTCGAGCATAGCTGAACAACATATAAGCAATCATTAAAAAGAGTGCGAAGACAAATATCTGAATGATCGGAAAAAACTGCATCTGGTGCAGAAGATCTGAACTACGATAATAAATCAAAGTTTTTCCATAATCCAGAAAATCTAGCTCGATAGGTGTATTCTCTGCTGCCATGATGGCAATTTCATTCTTCACGAAAGTGCTGTCCTGCATTTTTTTTGCTTCAAAATTGCCATACTGCAAAATATTTTTCGAAGTGCTGTCGGTGATAATCACAGGAACACTGGCGGCATTGGTGGCAACTTCAGCCAAAAAGGAACTCACAAGATCGTCAAGTACACGTTTCAGTTCGCTGAAAACACGCGATTCGCGATAATATAATCTGTCATGACTTTGAAAGGAATACTGTATATCAATCGGACGGAAAACCGTAAATTGCTGGAGCAGTTTTCCACGCAAAACCTTCACGGTGTCTTCGCCCGGAAGCAGGTTTTTCGAAATGATGATATTCCCTTTTTCGTCGGCTACAATGACCGGGATGCTTGTGTTATTGCTGATAATCTCGAGAAAAAAGGTGAGATCTTCGTTCATCGATCCATCGAGAAGCCGGTGATAGGCTTTGGCAAGCAACTCGACTCTTTCACGCTCCTGCTGGCTGATCTGTGCGTAGAAACTCTCGTTGTACCTGATCATCTGGATCCGACGTTGCACCGTTTCGGCCCAAACCTGAATCCGGTTTCGCTCTTCATCAGCAAAGCGGTTGACAAGTCTGTTGGTGTAGAAAATCGAGGCCGTGATAATCAACAAAGCGATTGTCGCCAGTACGATTTTCCATCTTTTTTTACGCGAATAAAGGTTAATTGCCAATTCGATGCTTTTTAATTATGAATGCTATATCAGAGCCTCATCCCTCAAAATTAGAAAAAAATCAAACAAAAGTGTCAATTCTTGTCCGGATGCAGATTTCCTTACATTTGCAGCGATGTTTACCGGACTCTCCGGAAGCATAAGAACGTAAATTTAAACCCACATTGTATGAACTCAATCAAAAAACTGCTCCTTGTGCTTTTTGGAATCAGCACACTGGGCCTTGTAATCACACAATCGCTTATGGCACAGAAACCCGAACTTATCCC
>CAZVKW010000099.1:6691-11332 GCA_964627945.1 uncultured Lentimicrobiaceae bacterium | reverse complement strand
TTGATAAACTGTTCTGTCTGAACATACAATACAGTCTTATCAGGAAAATTATTCTTTACCTGCAAACCAATTGCATGGGCCAGGTGGGTTTTACCCAAACCTGTAACACTGTATAACAGCAGAGGATTAAACGAAGTTTTTCCAGGATTTTCGGCAACAGCATATCCGGCTGATCTGGCCAGTCGGTTACAATCGCCTTCAACAAAGTTTTCAAAGGAATAGCCTTCAACCAGTTGAGATTCAACTTTGATCTTTTTAAGACCTGGAATGATGAAAGGATTCGGAATATCCTTGGTTGTTCCGCGGTTCAGATCAAGTGGCATGGTAACAAGCGGGTTTTTGGTATCCTTGATATTACTTGTCGGATAAAGTACTGAATAAGGATTATTGCTGTCGTATGAACTATCAACGATAATACTGTATTCGAGGCGTCCGTCTGGACCTAATTCTTTTTTGATGGTCTTTTTCAGTAAACTGATATAATGTTCTTCGAGCCATTCATAAAAAAACTGGCTTGGAACCTGAATTGTGAGAACATTGTTCTCAAGCTTTACAGGCGAAATAGGTTCGAACCATGTTTTAAAACTCTGGCCCGGTACATTGTCTTTGATAACGGCTAAACAGTTGTTCCATACTTCAATGTACATTTTCTTCATACTTTGCTTTCAATCAATCAGTTAATACTAAATTAACACGAGCCATCTTCCGTCGTTCCAATAATAAGTTGATAATCAATAACTTAATTTTGGATAATGGACTATAATTTTTTTAACAAATATGAATTGAAAAAAGTGTAAAAAAAAATTTAATATCTATTGATTTTGTCCTTTTTTCGTTGTAATTAGCAAAATGAACCAATTAAACCAATGATCGCATAACTATTTAACTGATAAGACTTTTAGATGTTTTTTACCTGAACACCATAAATTCTCGAAAATTTCAAAGAAATTCTTTCACCCTCCGACCTGTTCACAAGAATTTCGAGATAGCACCTTAATTCGAATCGCTGATTGCGTGTTTCAAGGTTTTCCTCTTTAATCAAACGCATCACTTCGTTCATTAGAGGATAGTCGAAACTTAGTCCAAAAACCGTATGAATAGTTCTTTCTATAATAAGACCGTTTTCAATAGCTTCACGTGCCGCAGTTTTATAGGCCGTTACTAATCCACTGACACCGAGTTTAATACCACCAAAATACCGGACCACCACAATACAGGTATTTGTGAGTCCTTTGCTCAGAATTTGATTTAAAATGGGTTTCCCGGCAGAACCGGAAGGCTCACCATCGTCATTTGATTTCGATATATTTTTTTCTATTCCTAAAATATAGGCATAACAGTGATGTCTCGCATCGTAGAATTCTTTCCTGATCAATTGAAGTTGATCTTTAACTTCTTCCTCTGAAAAAACCGGAAATGCGATGGCAATAAATTTACTTCCTTTTTCCTTGTACAGACCTTCACTTCTTCCGCTAAGTTCTTGATAAAAATCTGTCGGATCGGTCATCGGATTGATTTATACAGGGTTTTGTTTCAATTTTCAAATTACAATTGAAAATGATTAGAAATGGAATTTGATAATGTAATAATTCACTATCTATTGATGAGAAATCCCCAGTCATAATCCTCAACCAAATTGATTTCACTTTGCACGGTAAGAGGGTAAAACCTTGTTGTTGTATACCTTGAAGAAAGAATTCCATATCCATTATCAATATTGGTATATTCAGGAATTTCCTGAACAATACTGTTGCTCGGGGCGTTAACGTCAATATAGGTGCTCAGTTCCTCACCACCACAGGAAATCACCACTTCAACTTTACCGGCCCAGCGTTTAACATTCAGTACATCTTCCAGTTCTTTTCCGAGTGAAGTATAAAAATCGTCCCCATTGAAGGTTACCGTCATCTCTTCTCCACCATTCAAATCTTCTGATTTCTGGGTTCCAAGACTCCATTCCATTTGTTTATATAGTGTGTCAGCATTACCGGGTTGAAGTTCCTTATAATTAAAGCGCATGACAACTTCATATCTTCTCCCGTTTACAGCTGAATTCCAGCGTATTTCTACCGGAGCTGTACTGGCAAAGTTCATGCGGTTGGCGGGATATGTAATACCAAAATTCCGAACCATTTCAGTACTTGAACTGATCGTATCGCCGGATTCTTTGATAATCTCGAGGGTATAATTCGCTGACTGATCAAGGGTGGCTGTTGTATAATAAAGTAGCTGGTCAGGATAATAAAAAATTGAATCTCCGGCCTTCTTATTATGAACTGTTACAGTGTCAAGCAAAATGAATGGCAGATTGATCCCATTTTTTACACCATTCAGATGCGCGGTCAATTTTGTTTTATAATTACTTGAATCAGAATTTTGTGCAAATAAAAGCGCATTACCTGGCCCGAGAAAGGCTTTGGTGATCTTCACAAAATTGGTATCCTGTCCGGTCTCAAGTAAACCGTAAACGATCGTAATATCTTTATAATCAGCGTAATTATCAACATCAGTATTGCATGCTGCGAGAAAAATCATGCATGCTGCGGAAACGATAAACAGAATCTTTTTCATATTATTCAAATGGAAGTCAAAAGTACAGTATTTTCGGCTAATCCAAAGCCGTTTTGATAAACGAACGAGCCATATGAACACATAGATTTATAATAATTTAACTTTGCATCAAATATTTTCCAAATAGATTTGACAATCATGTATTTATCTCAAGACATTCCAAAAATAACCACCCATGTGCTTCAGGAAATGAAGCTAAAGGGTGAAAAAATCGCGATGCTGACTGCATATGATTACTCGATGGCCAAAATTCTGGATGAATCGGGTATCGATGTGATTCTGGTTGGAGACAGTGCCTCCAATGTGATGGCTGGTCATAAAACCACTTTACCTATTACGTTGAATGAAATGATTTACCACGCTTCATCCGTAATGCGGGCTGTGAACCGTTCACTCGTTGTGGTTGATATGCCTTTCGGAACCTATCAGGGTGATTCAAAGGAAGCATTGCATTCCGCCATTCGTATTATGAAAGAGTCGGGAGCCAATGCCATCAAATTGGAAGGCGGAGAAGAAATTGTTGAATCCATCAACCGTATCCTGAGTGCCGGGATTCCGATTATCGGGCATCTTGGCCTTACTCCACAGAGTATCAATAAGTTCGGAACGTATGTTGTTCGTGCTACCGAGGAAAAGGAAGCCGAAAAGCTTCGTCGTGACGCAAAGATCCTCGAACAGGCAGGTTGTTTCGGAATTGTACTCGAAAAAATCCCTTCGCAACTGGCAACGGAAGTTACCCAATCTGTTCGCATTCCGACAATCGGAATCGGTGCCGGAGGTGGCTGCGATGGTCAGGTGCTGGTTTTGCATGATATGCTTGGGATTAATCAGAAATTTTCGCCCAGATTTTTGCGTCGCTACAACAATATTTACGAAGAAATCAAAGGCTCTGTTGGGGCATATATCAATGATGTAAAATCCTCAGATTTCCCGAACGAACGCGAACAGTACTAATGTCAGAATCTGAATTACCTTCCGTTTCACAACGTATATTGTTCGAAGACAATCATATACTCATTGTTAACAAACTTCCATCGGAAATTGTGCAAGGAGACAAAACGGGTGATGTAAGTCTGCTTGACGATGTAAAGGAATATATTAGAATCACGTATAATAAGCCCGGAAATGTTTTTGCCGGACTTGTTCACCGCATCGATAGGCCCGTGAGTGGTGCAGTGGTCTTTGCTAAAACAAGCAAAGCACTTTCTCGGCTCACTGTAATGATCAAAGAGCGTGATTTTGCTAAAAATTATCTGGCCGTTGTCAAAAACAGGCCAAAAAACGAATCCGGAACACTCGAACATTATCTGGTTAAGAACGAAACTAAAAATAAATCATTCGTTGTAAGTTCTTCATCCCCCGGAGCTAAACTGGCCAAACTGAATTACCGTCTGCTGTCTTCTTCCGACAACTTCCATTTAATTGAAGTAGAATTACTTACAGGAAGACACCATCAGATTCGGGCACAGCTCTCAGCGATCGGCTGCCCGATCAAAGGCGACCTGAAATACGGCTATGACCGGTCAAATACCGATGGTTCTATTTGTCTGCATGCCTGGAAAGTGAGCTTCAACCATCCTGTAAAAGAAGAAAGTGTTGAAGTAAGCGCTCCCCTGCCGAAAGGGATGCCATGGCAGTTTTTTGAAAAAAACATACATTAAGATTAAATGAAGACCTTCATTTTTGTTTTTGGCTTTTTGTTGTTTCATTTTTCGGTTTCTGCACAGTATTTCGAAAGTGGGAACGATCCGGCCTCCATCCAATGGAGCCAGATAAACACAAAATATTTCAGGATTATCTTTCCGGAAAATTACAGTCAAAAAGCACAATACCTTGCTAATCTGTTAGATACTTCAGCCGTTGCCTGTCGATTCGATCTTCAGTCACCCGCGATTAAAACAGATATTGTCCTGCATACCAACACTGTTATTTCGAATGCCATGGTTGCCTGGGCGCCTCGTCGGGCTGATTTTTATCACCAGTCGCCCCAGGACGGTATTGCGCAGGAATGGTACAAACAGTTGGCTGTTCACGAACTCAGACATATTGCCCAGCTTAGTAAAATGAATA
>CAZVKW010000099.1:2726-6591 GCA_964627945.1 uncultured Lentimicrobiaceae bacterium | reverse complement strand
GCTCTGACCTGGGAGAAACCGCTCGGTACGGTTGCCAGAAAACCTTTTCTGCTTTTTCCATTCAGTATCGGACTCAAACAATCAACCGGATTTGGTAAAAATGCTTTGTACAAAGAAACCATGTTCGACTTGTATGAGAACTGGAAATCAGAACATGACTCGATACAGTACACTGAAAAAGAACTCATTACAAAAAAATCAAAACACTTTACCAATTACAGATCGCCCAGATTACTTGCAGACGGAAGTATCGTAGCGGTAAAAACATCCATGGACGATCAGACAAGAATCGTGAGAATAATAGATGGTGAAGAAGAAGTTATTTTTACTCCCGGTTCTTTGCTTTCTCCAAATATTTCGGCCGGAAATGATTTTATTGTCTGGAGCGAATACCAGGGCGATCTGCGTTGGTCAAACCGGAATTTCTCAGTGATTAAGATTGGAAATGTCACCAACGGGAAAATCGTTCAGCTCACAAAAAAAAGTAAGTACTTCTCACCAGCTGTTTCACCTGATAACCAAAAGATTGTCTGCTCAAAAACAGATTCTGAAGGCCACAATTATATCGTCGTTTTGAGAATGATAAACGGTGAAGAAATCTTTTCATACGCTTCCGACTCACTGTTTTTTCAAACACCCATCTGGAATCCGGATAACAAGAATATTATCACAACTGTTGTTGGTCCGGCAGGGAAATCTATCATGAAAATCAATACTTTATCAGGTATTGCGAATGTACTGATTCCCTTCGGCTGGGACGATATTACTGTGAGTCATATATCTGAAAATCAGATAATTTTTGCTGCATCCTATACAGGAATACAGAATATTTTCAGTCTGAACAATACAGGAGAGATCATTCAGCTTTCCTCATCCGAATTTGGCGCGACCGATGCCATGATTGATAAAAACGGAGATCTGGTTTATTCCGATTATAGTCCCGACGGATTTCAACTGGTACGTATGAAGCACGAAAAAATCCTGCAGAGAAAGTTCCGTTCTGAAGATGTGCAAGCAGATAGCCTGGCCGATCAGCTCAGCGCAATGAGTGTGTTTCAGATAGATAATCTCAAAGGAACAGATAGCACCTATGATGTGACTTCCTACCGCAAAATCGCCCATCTTTTCAACTTGCACAGCTGGGCACCTATGTATATCAATGCTTTTACTGGTGATGCATCGATGGGAGTCAGTCTGGCATCACAAAACAGCCTCAGCACCTTATCAGCGGTTGCCGGATATCGCTATGATCTGAATGAACAAACAGGAAAAACGACCATCGATTTCTCTTATTCCGGTTTATTTCCCGTGATCGAAGCTGGATTCAGCCGTGGAATGAGACGCGGAACTGCCATCATGGATACAGTGACATACAATTTAAAGTGGTGGGAATCAGATGTTCATGCAGGTATCAGTCTTCCGCTCAATCTAAGCCGAAACAAATGGATCAGAGGTTTAAAACCTGAGATCAGCTATAGTTTTCTGCTCAAGGATATGTTTCCCGATGTTGGGGTGAGTTTCTCAAAACCCGAAACACAGATCATGACCTATAATCTGTATTTCTATAATCAGTCACGGATGTCGCTTCGCGATCTATACCCCCGTTGGGGACAAAGTATCCAGCTGATTTACAGTCATTTACCTTTTGACGAAACCCTAAACGAACAAATGCTTGTCGCCTTTCAGTTCTACTTTCCGGGCATTTTAAAACATCATGGAATCAGGATTTTGCTTGCAAAACAAGTCGAAAATCTGATTGATTATCCATTTTCAAATCTGATTAATCCACCAAGAGGCTATACCAATGTTTACGCAAGCGGCGACTTGAATCTGAAATCAGATTATGTTTTTCCGATCGCTTATCCCGATTTGAACATTCCGGCAGTCATGTATCTGAAACGCATCCGGGCTAAAATATTTGGTGATTATTCGTATTACACTAATTACTCAACTGCCCAAAGTTCAGCAGGTTTTGAGATTTATACCGACTGGCACTTTTTCAACTGGCCGACTCCTTTTAACATCGGTCTTCGAGAGAGCTTTCTGATTGAACAAAAGAAATGGACCCCTGAATTCCTGTTTGGAATCGATATCGGATCGCTGTATTGACCGATCTTTGTATTTTTGCATGAATTTCAATTATACATTTTCTGAAATATATATTTATCAGTATATCTTGTACTTATGAAAAACAGATCCATCACATTTGAACCTGAATTAGAAGAAATCATTCTGAAATGCGAACATTGCAATGTTGCCATGGTTGACTCAGAAGGGAAACCTTATCTCGTTCCGATGAATTTCGGCTATCATGACCGTACATTATATATTCACTCCGCTCCGGAAGGAAAAAAAATAGGATTGCTGAAAGCGAATCCGGAAGTATGTGTTTCATTCAGCACCGATCATGTTCTTCGCTGGCAGGACAGCACCGTAGGATGCAGTTATTCAATGAAATACAGATCAGTACTGTTGTATGGCAAAGTTGAATTTATTGATGATTTCGACGAAAAAGAAGCCATACTTCATGTGATCATGAAGCAGTATAAGGCAGAAAACTACAAGTTTGGCGCACCTGCGGTAAAGAATGTCTGTGTGATGCGGATCAAAGCAACAAAGCTCGAAGGAAGAGTTTACGGCTATTAAAATAGCGGCTATGACGGCAGGCTTTATGCAGTCCTGGACGCTAATTTGATGCTGTTTCAGCGAAAAATCCTACCTTTGCACAAATCCTTGTCTAGCCCGACGATGTTTGCTTTACTGAAAAAAGAGATAAACAGTTTTTTAACTTCGCTGACCGGTTATCTGGTAATTGCGGTGTTTCTGCTGATCAACGGGATGTTTCTGTGGATCTTTTCCACTGAATTCAACATCCTTGATTTTGGCTATGCCAATCTCGACGGACTTTTTGTGCTGTCGCCCTTTGTATTTCTTTTCCTTGTTCCGGCGATCACCATGCGTTCGCTTGCCGACGAACAAAAAAGCGGTACCATTGAGATGCTGCTGACCAAACCGCTTACCGACTGGCACATCATCATGGCCAAGTATCTGGCAAGTCTGGTGCTGGTACTTTTTTCGCTGCTTCCTACATTGATCTACTTTTTTGCTGTTTATCAGCTTGGTTTACCCAAGGGAAACCTCGACACTGGCAGTATTCTCGGATCGTATATCGGCCTTTTCTTTCTTGGTGCCACTTTTACCGCAATCGGAATTTTCAGCAGTTCGATCACTGATAATCAGATTCTATCTTTTGTTCTGGCAGTCCTGCTGAGTGGATTCTTCTATCTGGGTTTTGAATTTGTTTACTCATTTTCTTTATTTGGTCCTGTTGACTTGTTTATCAAACAGTTAGGAATATCAGCCCATTACAGTTCGGTGAGCCGCGGCGTGATTGATACCCGCGATGTACTGTATTTTCTGAGTCTGATTGCACTTTTTCTGAGTTTAACCAAACTAAGCTTATCCGGAAGAAAATGGTAAAACAAGCAGAAAAGGTCACAAAGCCATTGAAAAACGGTGCCCGTAAAACAGATTTGATCCGTTTCGGAATTGTCCTAATTGCTATTATCGCGATTAATTTTGCAGGAAATTTCCTGTTTACCCGTTTTGATCTCACAGCCGAGCGCCGCTATACATTATCGGATGCAACCAAAGATATTTTACGCGAACTTGATGATTATGTGACCTTTAGAGTTTATCTGGAAGGTGAATTCCCTGCCGGATTCAAGAATCTCAGAAAGGAAACCATCGAGATGCTGGACGAATTCAGGGCTTACAGCAAGTATGTTCATTATGAATTCATTAACCCAAACGAATCAGCCAGCAAAGCCGAAAGAGACGAAACATTCAAAATTCTGGTTGAACG
>CAZVKW010000099.1:0-2626 GCA_964627945.1 uncultured Lentimicrobiaceae bacterium | reverse complement strand
ACCCAGACTTTGGAGCAGAATTATCAGGTAACGCGCATCGAGATTGCCGGCCAGATTGGTTCGCTCACCAGACGCTCTGATCCCAACACATCGGGAAATGTGCGCATCCTGCCCAACTTTGACGCGATCATCATTGCTAAACCCACAAAAGCATTCGACGAAAAGGATAAATTCATTATCGATCAGTACATTATGTATGGTGGTAAGGTTCTGTGGCTGCTTGATCCTGTGCTTGCCTCGATGGACAGTTTGCAGATGAATGAATCCACAGTTGGAATTGAACAAAATCTTAACCTTGACGATCAGTTGTTTACCTATGGTATCAGAATGAATAAATCCTTGATTCTCGATCTCAATTCGGCTTCCATTCCATTGCGCACAGGTGAAGTTGGCGGTCAGGCACAGATCGAGTTCTTCAAATGGAACTATTTCCCGCTCCTTTCTGAGGCTTCTGATCATCCAATAGTAAAAAACCTGAATATGGTAAAATCTGATTTCGTTAGTCCGATCGATACCATTCAGAAAAACGGAATCCGTAAAACAGCTCTTCTGCAAACCTCTGATTATTCAAAGCTTACACAGGTTCCTGCCCTGATTACCCTGGCCATGCTGCGTGAAAAACCTGAACCAAGATTATACAATAAACCTTCTCAAACCGTTGCCTGGCTGCTTGACGGAAGTTTTGAATCGCTTTACAAAAACAGAATCAATACACAAATCGTTGATAGTAAGGAAATTGGATTTCAAAATCAAAGCAGTCCAACATCGATGATCGTTGTGGCAGATGGTGATATCATTAAAAACCAGTTTCATATCCCGCAGGGCTATCCACTTCCGCTTGGATTTGATCAGTATACAAAACAAACATACGGAAACAAAACCTTTATCCTGAACGCAATCAGTTATCTAACAGATGGTTCCGGTCTCATCAGCATCCGTTCAAGAGAATTGAAAATCAGGCTTCTCGACGGCAAAAAAGTTGCTGAATCACGAGTTTTCTGGCAAATCATCAATACCGCTCTGCCCGTTGCCCTTGTGATCTTTTTCGGCATTCTGCTTTCCTGGTTCAGAAAACGCCGTTACGCCAAATAATTTAGCATGAAGAAGAACAAATTTGCCCTCATCATAATCGTAATTCTTGTTGCATTTACGATCGTTTTAATCGTCCTGAAAGGAAAATCAAACACTTTCGGAGGTCGTGACGCTGAATTCGCGGTCACCGACACTTCCAATGTGACAAGGATTTTTCTTGCCAACCTCGATTCAAATCAGGTCTTGCTCGAAAGAGACGGCGATGGTTGGAAGCTGGACGGGAATTATCGGGCACAACAGAAAAAGGTTGAACTGTTGTTGACGACCCTGATGAAAATTAAGGTGCGTGGCCCTGTTTCAGAAGCAAGTCATGAAAATGTGTTGCGCCGGATGTCGGCTATCGGAATCAAAGTAGAAGTGTATCAGACTGTTCCGAGAATTAATCTTTTCGGAAAACTGAAATGGTTTCCCCACGAAAAACTCACCCGTGTTTATTATGTGGGTGATGTGACGAAAGACAATCTGGGAACTTATATGCTTCGTGAAGGCGCCGATCAGGCTTATATTCTGTATATCCCTGATTTCAGGGGTTTTGTGGCTTCGCGTTATTCACCCATTGCTGATGACTGGCGGGATCACAGCGTTTTCAGAAAGAAAATCGGCGAAATCCAGTCGATTCAGGTTGAGTTTTCCGAGGAACCCTATATGTCGTATAAACTCGAAAAAGTTGACAAAAATAATTACAGAATTACCCGTATCGCCGACCAGTATGTGCTTCCGGCCTATGACACCCTCAGGGTTCTGAATTTCCTTACTTCCTTCAGCGACGTTCGCTTTGAAGCCCTGCTCAATAATGGGATGCCCGCCTCGAAGCGCGATTCGATTACAAATTCACCATTCCTGCATAAAATCACGCTGATCGACCGGGATAATCATGCCACGATCGTAAAGACTTATACAAAGAAGAAGTATGCCGAGCATCTGGATATTGCCGAAAAACTGGTTCCGGTTGATCTCGACAGGATGTATGCGTTGGTGAACGACGATAAGGATTTCGTTCTGCTACAGTATTTTGTGTTTGATAAAGTACTTCGTCCGGTGCTCTGGTTCGAGAAGCACAATTAAGGATTTACCTCTATCTTTTTGCTTATCAGATTATTGATTCCGGGATTAATAATCTCAATGGTGTACATACCGGCTGTATCAGCCGGCAAATCGAGTGTCATTCCGTTCAGCATGGGAAGGTTTTCGGTACATATGATATTTTCTCCGACTTTCCGTTTTCCGACCAGGGTGACAGAATGGGTTCCATCGAGGCTTTTAATAATATACCTGCTGAAACTGCTGCAACCATTACTTCCGATGATGCCGAAAAAGCTCACCTGAATCTTTTGTCCGGCTATGACATTGCTGTTTAGTTGGATACTGTCGACCTTAATGATGTATTCTTCCGTTTGCGTAGATTTCTCCTTTGAACAGGAAAATGATGCCAGTATGATGAATATCAATATGATATAAGCTGTGGTCTTTTTCATTTCTCTTTTGGTTTTAGCCTTACAAAGTTCAAAAATAATGCCGGATATTCGGATATTTC
>CAZVKW010000098.1:0-11362 GCA_964627945.1 uncultured Lentimicrobiaceae bacterium | reverse complement strand
TTTACAAAGATGCAAAATTTCAGGGCCTGTGATTTAATTACATCTCCTGATTGTCTTTTATACTGATACTTTGTGAGAAAGTGAAAGAGAATATTTGCCAATCATCCGTCAAATTGAGTATCTTTAAATTTGAATTGTTCTTGTAGACAACATTAAAATTTATTGCCATGAAAAAGTATCTGCTGTTTCTGTTCTTATTTGCAGGAGTACAAATCCTCTATGCTCAGGGAGTAAATGATTCTACGCTTGTCAAAATTGAAACAAAGGACGGGAACGAGTTTATCGGAAACATCGTTCGTGAAGATTCGACGGGAGTGTATTTTAAAACCGCTTCTATGGGTGAGTTTTTTATCCTCAGAGGCTTTATTCAGAAACAAACGCTTGTCGAGCCGCAGAAAATGGTTGATGGATCGTTTTGGTTTGACAATCCACAGTCATCACGCTATTTCTGGTCGCCCAACGGCTATGGATTAAAAAAAGGGGAGGGTTATTATCAGAATATCTGGGTTTTATATAATCAGGTGAGTGTTGGGGTGACGGATTATTTCTCGGTAGGGGCTGGTATGGTGCCGCTTTTCCTTTTTGGTGGAGGTGAGATTCCAACACCCGTTTGGGTGATTCCGAAGTTTTCCATTCCTGTTGTGAAGGATAAAATCAATGTTGGTTTGGGAGTAATTGCCGGGGCCATGCTTGGTGATGGTGGAGGTACTTTTGGTATTGCCTATGGTGTCGGAACCTTTGGAAACAGAGATCATAATCTCAATATTGGACTGGGTTATGGTTTTACAGGAGAAGGTTGGGCCAAAAAACCAATCATAACAGTCAGCGGAATGACGCGTGTTTCGTCGAAAACATATATCGTGAGTGAAAACTATTTTATTGATTCTGTGGTGATTTTATCCATCGGAGGCAGGAGTTTTGTACGGAAAGTTGGAATCGATTATGCTCTGATAATGCCATTAAGTAACGATATGGATGGGTTCTTTGCCTTTCCTGTTTTGGGAATCACACTTCCTTTTGGAAATGCGACACGAAAATAATTCGAGAAAAATGCGCTGATTTTCATTTGAATATGCTCAGGATCAGAAACTGGGAGTATATTTGCAGATATAAGACGACTGAATAATTCAAAACTGTATTCATTGCAATCGTTTTAAAGTTGAAAAATCATTCTCAAATGGCTAGTTTTGGGAAATTGGTGTTGAAAATGGAAAATATTCGTTCTTTTAGGAGTTCAATATACTTGAATACAATGATTTAATATCTTTGGATCGATAGTTGATATATTTATATTAATTAATATGTCATCAAAATCTCAAATAAATATATTTATGAAAAACAAATTATTCATTCTGATTTTCCTGCTTGGATTGGGATTTCTTTTTGTTTCCTGTAACAAAGACAAGAACAATAAGACTGAAGCACCGGTAGAATTCCTTGATTTAAAGGTAGATAAAGCCTTTAAATTCGAGAACTATGCGAATGTTGAAACCTCCATTCGTCTCGCAACTACAAAAGCAGGCAGTGTTGAGATCGTTCAGATTTATGATGCACACCCATCAAATGGCGGAAAGCTTATTTTAACGGGATCTGTAAATCAGGACGGTGTTTTTAACCTTCCTTTGCGTATTCCTTCACGTTTAAAAGAAGTGTACGTTGCAAAACTTTCTTCAACAGGTATCAATGAGTATGTGGCTGTTCCGGTTAGCGGAAACACGCTGCAATATAATTTTGCTGCCAGCAAATCTGCTGAATCAATAACTCCATGTGATGAGGGATGTACCCAAACCGTTCAGGGAACAAACAACAACCTGGTTGTTGCTTCTGGTGAGATGGTCTGCGTTTCAGCCGGAACTTCGGCAACATTTAATTCGCTGCAAATCAATGATGGTGGTATTCTGCGGGTTTGCGGAACAGCCGTTATCAACAGCTATAAAAGCGGAGGTGGTACCGGAACACTGATTGTAATGCTCGATGGTACGACCAGTATACCTAAATACAACAATGACTGGACAATTGAGAATTATGGCCAGCTTAATATTACAGGTAGCGGAACTATGCAGCTCAACGGTGATCTGGTCAATTATGGAAGTGTTTCATCCGGTGTAACAATAACTGTTCAGGGAACTGTTAACAATAACGGGACTTTTACAACATCTAAAGCATTGACGATCAATCCGGATGCTACATTTATTAATCAGTGTCAGTTGATGGTCAATTTTGAATCAAATAACGCATTTCAACAGAACAGTTATTTTACAAATAATGGATATGTTTATGTAAAAGGAAGCGCTAATTTTTCAGGCTCTGGCAACAAGGTTGCAACGTTAGGTGTTGGAAGTTTGATTGATACGAAATATTTCAAAATTGAAGGAATCGTTGTTGGACCTGATTCACAAGGAGCACAGATTACAGGTAAGGAAGATTGCCAGACATCTTCGGGATCTTCAATTACAGGATATGTAGATCTTTGGGTTAAAAACGGAAATGAGATAAGTCCGAATAATGGAACCAAAGGACCGAATGTTAGTTATCATGCCTATACAATAACGGCTCCAACTTGTTCAGCCAATACAGCACCTAATATTACCAGTTCACTGCAGATCGGTGCCTTTAACAATCAGGCCATTACTCCTTATGTTATAACAGCAACCGGTACAGAAACGATATCTTATTCAGTATCAGGGCTTCCTGATGGACTTACATTCAATGCTGCCAATCATACTATCAGCGGTGCACCTACAGCAAATGGAACTTACGAAGTAGAATTAACAGCCACAAACTTCATGGGGTCTGATACCAAGACTCTGGTAATCATTGTAAGCGATCCACCTTCAGCACCTGTGATCACAAGTTCATTGGTTGCCGATGCAACTGTTGATCAATCGTTCAGCTATTTACTTACTGCTTCAGGTAGCCCGACAATTATCTACAATGTATCAAATCTTCCTGATGGCCTGACTTTTGATCCCGAAACCCAGATTATTTCAGGAAATCCAACAACTGCAGGCACCTTCAATATTCAGCTTTATGCCACAAACGGAGTTGGAACCGCCAATGAAATTCTTGTTCTTACAGTTGGTACTCCACCTTCTATCACAAGTTCTTTAACTGCTAATGGTCAGGTAGATGTTCAGTTTACAACCTATGTAGTGACTGCAGATGGAACACCTGAAATCGCTTATCAGGTTTCAAATCTTCCACAAGGACTTCTTTTCGATGAACAAAGTCAATCAATCAATGGTACACCTACCTTCCCCGGAGTATTTGATGTGCTTCTGATGGCTACCAACGGATATGGAACGGATGTGAAAACACTTGTAATCACCATTGCAGAAGGAACATATCCTCCAGATATTACAAGTCAGCTGACAGATGTTGCTCAGAAAAATCATCCATACAGCTACAGCATTCTTGCTGACGGAACACAACCTATCGAATTCAACGCTACCAATCTGCCTGCAGGACTTACGTTCAGCGGAAATGTAATCAGTGGAATTCCAATTGTTGTTGGCACATTTGATATTACCTTAACCGCAACCAATGTAGCCGGAACTGATACCAAAACACTCGTTCTTACTATTGCAGTCGGTTCTGCTTCGGATGCTGATGGTGATGATATTCCGGATAATCTCGACGAATATCCAAATGACCCTGACCGTGCATTCAATTCATACTATCCTAATGAAACTGATTTCGGTAGTGTGGCTTTTGAAGATCTCTGGCCTGGTTATGGCGACTATGATTTCAACGACTTTGTAGCCAATTTCAACTATAAGACTGTTACAAACGCACAGAATGAGGTAGTGGATATCGTAGCCAAATATCAGATTATGGCAGATGGCGCCTCGATGGATAATGGTTTTGGAATCGTACTCAACACATCACCTTCAAATATCGAAAATGTATCAGGATATGTTCGTTTCGGAAATTCGACCATCACTGATCCTGCTGGTTATGAAGTTGGTCATGAAAATGAAACAGTAATTGTTGTTTATGACGCAATTAATCCGATCATGGATGGCGGAATGGCCAATACAATTCCTGATGGAAAATATATCCAGACCTCTGTAAATACTGTCACTATCCACTTCAGTGTACCTCAGGCTGCTATTGGTCAGGCTCCATACAATCCTTTCATCTATGTTGATCAGGAACGCGGACGCGAAGTGCATCTGAAAGATCAGTCTCCGACTGAATCAGTTAATCCTGAATACTTTGGTACATACAGCGATGCCTCAGAACCGGGAAGCGGATTGTATTACAGATCAGGAAACGGATTGCCATGGGCAGTTGAAATCCCGGTAAGCTTTGAATATCCGGTCGAAAAAGTAGATATCCTGATGACCCACCTCAAATTTGCTGACTGGGCACAATCATCTGGTCAGGACTACCCGGATTGGTATATGGACCTCGAAGGATACCGGAATGTGGAAAACATTTATGTGATCCCGGTACAGGAATAATCCTTACAGAAAATAATAAAGTCCCGTTAGCCTTGGCTAACGGGACTTTTTTTTGTTTCAGAATACCAGTATATAATTGATTAACAGGATTTCAGAGGCCAAATCCGAATCCGATCCTGAAGAGCGGATTGGCATAAGGAGAATCGATCGTTTCGTTCAGATTGAATAATATCGTGATCGACATGGAAGCCTTTCCCGAAATCATTTGCCGGTAACCACCACCAACAAAAATACTATGCACGGTTGTTCGTACACGATTCACCACGTCCAGGTTGTTAGAATCGGTATAAATCTTTTCATAACTCAGCAACTCATTTTCTGCCTGCGCAAATAATCCGGCATAGATGTCGTAAATGGTATAAAACCCTCCGCCAAACTGATGACTGGAGAATTTAAGTCCCTGATAATTATAATGATAGTAATTGTAGGTAAGCCGGGTTCCAAACTCCCACTTTGGTGTAATCCTGTAACCAATCTGAGGCGAGATACCCAGATTAATCTCACCACTGCCGATTCCGATTCCGAAATTTCCACCTGTGACCCACTGGCCTTTCTGAAATCCTGTTTCCGGATTATAATTCTGACGAGGCTGTTGCGAATACAAACTGACCGATAGAAGAATCAGAATGGATGTCATCAATTGTCTGAATTTTGCTTTGTTGTTCATTGTATTTGCTTTTTGATGTGCGAAAGTACAATAATAGCTTTCATTTTCCGTATTGGTTTAGTTAATTATCTTTGCCGCAGTTTCGGCAAAAAACATTCTCCACATGGAAAGATTTTTGAAGTTTATTTTTGTTTCAGCCATAGGCTTGTCGATGATTGTTGCTTGCCGCAAAGAAGACAATATCAGCAATGACCCTGATTTAAAACTTGGGTTTTCGAATGACTCCGTGATTTTTGATACGGTTTTTACAAGCATCGGCACTTCATCACGCCGACTAATGATTTATAATAGCAGCAATAAAGCACTCAAAATCAGTTCGGTTGATTTAAATGGGGGAAGTCAGTCTGTTTTCAGATTAAATATTGACGGTAGCGCCGGAACATCATTTTCTGATCTTGAAATTCAGGCAAACGATAGTTTATTTGTTTTTGTAAGAGCGACAATCGATCCACAAAACCAGAATAATCCTTTTGTGGTGGAAGATGAACTTGTATTTATGACCAACGGAAACGAACAAAAAGTGAAACTGGTTGCCTGGGGACAAGATGCTGTTTATATTCTTGCTGATCAGTACATTGCAGGTTTTCCGGCTTTTAAAATTGTGGCCGATAGTCTTGAATCAGTTCACTGGACAGCTGAGAAACCTTATGTCGTTTATGGCTTTGCCCTGATCGATTCCTATGGTGAATTGATTATTGACGAGGGAGCCAGGATTTATTTTCATGATAAGTCGGGATTATGGGCTTATTCTGATGGTGTGTTGAAGGTTAAAGGAACTGAAAGCAATCCGGTGTTTTTTCAGGGTGACCGCCTGGAAGAAGATTACAAAGATATTCCAGGTCAGTGGGACCGCATCTGGTTGATGGATGGTCGGGCCGGTGTAAATCATGAGATTGAGTATGCCGTTATTCGAAACGGTTTTGTCGGAATTCAGGCTGAATCATTTGTAAAGCAAACGGCTAATAGTCTGATTATCAGAAATACAATCATTGAAAACCAAACCGGAATTGGAATTTTTTCGAGATGGTTTACAATTGATGCTGCCAACGTTCTGATCGATAATTGCGGCAGTTACGGAATGGCTCTTACCATGGGTGGCAATTACCGCTTTATTCATTCAACCATCGCAAATTACTGGGGCTTTTCGACCCGCAACAATTCAAACCTGTATGTCAGTAACTATGCTCTGGATTCATTGGATGTACCTTTCCCGATTCCGTTTTCACTCGAAATGGGAAACTCAATCCTTTACGGTTCAAATGAAGAAGAGTTTGAAACAGATTTTGTCGGAGGCGCAGATTCACTCTATGTTTTTGATCATTGCCTTATTAAAACAAAAAGGAATTTATCTCAGTTTCCCGGATTTGTTGACTGTCAGAAAAATGAAGACCCTAAATTCGAAGATTACAGCACTTTTGATTATCATCCCGATACCCTTTCTCCTGTGATCGCCAGGGGAAAAACAGATTTCGCTCTTGAATTCCCGAAGGATCTTGATGGCCTTGATCGTAGCACCCCGGATGTTGGTGCATATCAATTTGTTCCAATTACCAGATAATCACTTGTTAATAGGATGATTATAGGAATTGGTGGTGTGAGCACCGCAGGAAAAACTACCACTGCGAATAAAATCAGGAAGTTATTTCCCGGATTGCGGATTAGTATCCTATGTCAGGATGATTATGTGAAGTCTGTTGATGAAATCCCGCGTATTCATGATAGAGTCGACTGGGAAAGTCCTGAATCCATTGATCATAAACGTTTGATACAAGCGATTCTGGTTGAGAATCAAAATAATGATCTTGTTATTGCAGAGGGTCTGATGATATTTTATCATCCCGAAGTAAATACACTTTTTGATAAAAGACTTTTTGTTTCAATTGATTATCAGACATTTAAACAAAGGAAATCGCTTGACAACCGTTGGGGCTATGAGCCTGAATGGTATATTGAGCATATCTGGCAGAGTTACGAGCAATATGGCAGGATTGAAACTTCCGCTGATGTACTCGTTCTCGATGGAAATGATGAAAAGACCACCGCTGAAATCTTAAATTTTTTGAAAGATGGATGAATTATTCTGGAATGAACTCCTTGCTAAAACACGAATATTTGTCAGGGAAACAATGCTTTGTACCGATCCCGGGCATGATATGTGGCATATTGAGCGCGTGTGCCGGACAGCTGTTTTATTGGCCAGAAAGGAAGGTGCGAACATAAATATCGTTGCTTTAGCAGCTCTTCTGCATGATATTGCTGATGCAAAATTTCATCAGGGTGATGAAGAAAAAGGTCCGGCATTGGCAATGGTATTTCTCACTCAAAACAAGGTAGATGAAGCTCTTACAGCTGAGATTGTTTATATAGTCCGATATTTATCCTTCAAGACTTCGATCGGATTTAGTCCTGTAAAATCCATAGAATTTCAGGTTGTTCAGGATGCTGATCGGTTGGATGCAATCGGCGCAATCGGAATTGCCCGTGCTTTCAGTTACGGGGGATTCAAGGGAAGGCCGTTTTACGATCCGGATGTGGTCCCTGAAAAGTTTTCAAATCCGGAAGCATACAAAAATAGCCAGGCTCCGACAATCAATCATTTTTATGAAAAGCTATTGCTCCTGAAAGATATCATGAATACAACAACTGCCAAGGAAATTGCGCAGGAACGCCACGATTTCATGCTTCAGTTTCTTGATCAGTTTTTTGAGGAATGGGCCTAGTAAATCAGATCAGCACTTAAATTACTGTTATTCCCGCATGCATCTGAAACTTTTACGATCAGTTTATTTTTTCCTTTTCTGATTTTTTCGTCAAAACTGTAGGTAAGCAAACTATTTTTTGCATCGTAATCCATCAGAATCCATTCCCCGTTTAGCGTTCCCCGGTAAGAAGTGATTCCAGAAAGTTCATCGCTGATCTCAAGTTGCAGATTCTTAAGCGTATGAACTACTTTTCCGTTTGTGAAATTTACCGGCTTTATCTTTGGGGCCAAAGTATCTGCCATAAGAGCGAAGTTACCGATAGTGCGCAATTGCGTCACAATAAAACCATCTTCCCATTTTCCGCCAACGGATGAAGGCTTTTCGTTTTTTTCGAGTCGGACGATAACGAGCTTATCATGATTGATTTTATCCTGATCAGGTTTCAGACCAATTGTATAGCTTTGATGAACGGGTATTTCAACAGGACTGATTTTCAAAACAGCTGATAAATATCCATTTTCGGCCGAACTGACAACAGTTAAAGATTGGTCTCGGTAAAACGATTTCTCTGAAAAACGAATGAAAAAGCGGCTGTTTCGGGTTTCTTCTGCTTTACCGGCTGTGATTTTCCAAACCGCTGAATCTGCCTTCACAGCGATACCTTTTGTTTTTGAGGCGATCCCTTTTATTGTAAAGGGAAGATAGCTTTTGTTTCCGTTGAAATCTTTCACAACATATTCAGCCTGATAGGTTTTTCCTTCTTCAAGCTTCAGAATGCCTTTATTGATGCATTTTTCGTAGATTGAAAGTTTGTTCAGCGGATCAATTTCTGTGCGGATAACGCGGCTTTTGTAGGTGATAAAAAACTCATAATCAATCAGGCTGTTGATATACCGGGTTTCATCGAATGCGAAGCGGTCAGCCTGTATCTGCCAGAAAATATTTTTATCAATCATCAATGTAATAGATTGAACGCCATTGGTATTCGGGACATCGTTCATGCGGTCGGATGTTGAAATGCCAAAAGAGAGTTCACCAGATGCTTCCACAACGATCGGTTTTGCCGGTTTTTCATTTTCTTTCAATTCCATCACACCGATCATTGAACGTTTCGAGGAACCGTTTGCAGTTGATTGTGTACCAATCGGATACAAAACCAATCGTGAAATATTGGGACTAATATCGTCGCGGATTTTGATTCCAAAATCCACCGGGTTTAGAATCTCCTGACTTTTGGTATCCCGAATCTCAAAATGAAGGTGAGGACCTTCAGAGGAGCCTGAGTTTCCTGAAAGTGCAATTACCTGTCCCTTTTTTATCGGAATCAGGATTTTATCGGGACTCAGGTTTACCTCAAAACTCTCCTGTTTATATTGCTGTTTTTTGACGTATAAGGCAATTTCTCCTTCAAACTGCTGTAAATGAGCATAAACCGAAGTGTGGCCGTCAGGATGATCAATATAGACAGCTTTCCCGAATCCACCCGGAGAAACGGCAATTCTACTCACATAACCATCTTCGATTGCGTAAATTTTGTATCCGGATTTACTGGCTGTCCGAATGTCGATTCCCGAATGAAAATGGTTCGAGCGGGGCTCACCAAAAGTTCCGGCAAGAGAAATTGGCAGATCAAGCGGTAGACGAATTGTTTTGCTGTCTTTCGGACTCTGAGCATTGGCTACAAACGAGAAAAAAAGGAAATATAGAAGAAAGAATATTGTAAATCTCATGTTAACAGGAAGTTAATAGCGTCCGTAAGTTTCGAAACCACCAGATCAGCGGAAGGAAATATTCCGGGAATTTGACTTTCATTCAGAAAAATTGTTGTCATGCCGACGGCTTTTGCGCCAACAATGTCCATTTCATAGATGTTACCAATCATGACACAATCATCTGCCTTCAATGCCGATTGATCCAAAACTGCCTGAAAAAATCTTGGATCGGGTTTCTGAAATCCAAGTTCTTTTTGGGAATAAAACTGATGAAAATAGCGATCTGCTCCTATACGTTTCAAGGCTGTAACCATGTCTGAAGTGTTTGAATGACTGGCACTTGTGGCGATTATGCAAATAAATGTCTGGTGAATTTCCTTCAGTAGTTCTTCAGCCCCTTCTACCCATGCAACCCGATCCCAGGTCGACATAGGGCCATCAAGTTTGAAATCACGCATGACGGTATCGCCCCAATCGAAAATTACAGCTTTAATCATTCTAATGATATTTTGACAAAATTAATAATTCCTTGAGGATGCTTTGCAATCCATTTGTGAATGCGGCAATTTGGCGTATTTTTGTCAGCTATTTTAATCCTGCCTTTTTTTTAATGCAAAGTTCGTTTAGGAAATATTTTGGTTTACCATGGAGGCCACTTCAAATCCATGTCTTTTTGTATCTGCTTTGGGTATACATTATTGTACTTCTTTTTTTGCAACTTGGCCGACTGATATTTCTATTGGGTAATATATCCGCTTTTCAATTGCATGACTTCTTTGGATATTTGAAGATATTTTGGTTTGGAATGCGATTTGACTTGTCATCAACTGCATTGTTTAATCTACCTGTTGTGTTGTTGTTGCTGTTTCCACTTCCGGGAAAATATTCGAAATATTTACTGAATATTTCTATTTTCCTGATTTTGGTTTTGAATGGATTGCAATTTTTGTTAAATCTTATTGATGTTACTTTTTTTAAGTTTATTTCGAAGCGTACAACTTTTGAGCTTTTTCAGTTTTTTAGCAATTCCAGAGAGAATATTCCAAACATTCTATTACAGTTTTTTATTGATTTCTGGTATTTTCATTTACTGTATGTTTTGATCATGTTTGTGTTTTACCGTCTTCTAATTCAATGTAAACCATGGATATATGATGCTGTTCGTCCTGTCTGGTATTTGAAGCGCAGTCTCATCCTGATTATTGGATTGGCAATGTCAGTTGTGTTTTTCAGGGGAGGACTACAGTTGAAGCCGATAGGATTACTTACAGCTTCATCATACACTCGCGCCGAAAATATACCATTACTCATCAATACACCATTTTCAATAATCAAAACACTGAACAACCAGGCATTGCCTGAAAAACAATTTATGGAGCAAGAGATTCTGGAAAAGGAGTTTAGTCCGATTCATAAAAGTTTGAAAATGAACCGTTTCAAATTTAATCTTACGGCACAACCAAATTTTGTTATACTTATTCTTGAGAGTTTTGGAAGAGATTACATTGGTTTTTACAATCCTGAACAAAAAAGTTGTACGCCATTTCTTGATTCTCTTTTAACAAAGAGCATTGCATTTGAGGGCTATGCAAATGGCCGGCGCTCCATCGAAGCTTTGCCGGGAATTCTTGCTGGCATACCATCGATGATGGATATCGATTATCCGAGTTCACCCTATGTGAACAATAAACTCAATGGTTTGGGTTCAGAATTAGGAAAACGCACATACAAAACAGCTTTCTTTCATGGCGGAAACAACGGCACAATGAGATTCGATCTTTTTGTACAATCTGTTGGTATTCAAATGTATTTTGG
>CAZVKW010000097.1:2297-11596 GCA_964627945.1 uncultured Lentimicrobiaceae bacterium | reverse complement strand
CATTCATCCTTGGCAAAAGGATAGTTATCACCTACGATCAGCCGGGTACAGTTGGTAGCTGATTCGCAACATTTATTTGGTTCGTTGGGTGGAATGCGGTCGAAAGCCAGAAACTCTTCATTGGTGAGTCTGTAAACGATGATCCCCCGGCTAGGGGCAATGGAGGTCAGATACATCCATCCACCTGCAGTATTCAGTTCCTGATATACTGTTGAATTCGGATCGAGTGTAATATTGATATACACATCCGGAATATTGGGATTGATTTCGCTCTTTTCGCATTGCATGAAAAAGCCCGAGAAAAGAATGACTGTCCAGACCCCAACATTTCTCAACTTCCTGAGCATCGGTTTTAAGCAATTTCGCATAACAGATTAACGTAAGAATTCCGTCAAAATTACGTTACTTTGTCGTAAGTTTATTCAAGATGCATTTCATTCGGATTTCAAGGAACCTTTTGGTTCTTGCTTTGTCGGTTCTCATGATGACCGGTTGTTTTTTTCAGCGTAAGGTGTCGAAAGCCCAGCGAAAGGCTTATAAACAGGAAGAAGCCCTTCAGCGCGCATCTGATGAAGAATACAACCGCCGCATTAAAGCACATTATGACAAACAGTCGAAGGAAACCCGGAAAAGCATGAAAAAAATGAAAAAAAACAGCCGGAAACTGATGAAATCGCGCTACCGGCCCTGGTACAGAGATCAGTTATAAATACCTTTTTATAAAGGAATCAAATGAAGTCTGATCGATTTTACGCAAAGAAAAGTGTTGTGCAGAAAGTATTCTTGTTGAATATTTTGCTCAGCTTTTTGATGCTTTCCGCTTCGACCGGCCTTGATGCCCATAATCATCATGGGAACCTTTATTTTGACCGAATCCTGACGGAAAACATAAAAATTGAGCGCGGAATCAGCAATAATAATGTGAAAACCATTCTGCAGGACAATCAGGGTTTTTTCTGGTTTGGAACTCTTGATGGATTGAACCGCTTTGATGGATATTCCTTTATCATGTACAACAAAGATAACGGATTAAGCAATGAATCGATTCACGACCTCGTTCAATCCGGTGATTCACTGTGGATTGCGACTGAATTTGGACTTAATTTCCTCAATCTGAAAACTGGTCAGATTGGCTCGGCTTTTTATCAAACCGACAAAAACTCAGTGTCGGATAACTGGATCAACGATCTTTTTGTTGATCAGAAAGGACGCATTTGGGTATGTTCAGCTTCTGGCCTTGATCTCTATGATTTTTCTACAAAGAAGTTCCGTCAAATACGTGCGGCAGAAAATAAATACAAACTATTCGACCTTCAGTATAATGCAATTACTCAGGACGGTATGGGCAATTTTTATATCGGGACGGATCATGGATTATTTGTTTTTGATGCGGAAAGTGGTGAAATCGCAAGGTTTATGGATGAAAGTGAACCTGGCGGATTGCCTTCAAATCAGGTGAATTGCTTACTGAAAGGAAAGAATAATACGGTTTATGTTGGTACAAAGAAAGGTCTGGTAAGTTTTGATCCTGTAAGCGGGAGGTTTAGCAGGCTAAAGGTTTTAAATCCTGAAGTAAGTTCACTTATAAAAGATGAGATTTTATGTCTTGAAAATGATCCGGATCACGGTCTCTGGATCGGCACTTTTGAAAGCGGACTCATTTATTATGATGATTCAAGCACCACTGTAGAGTTATTTAAAAGTAATACGTCACAAATTTTTAGTTTGTCGAATAACCGGGTTTTGACCTTATATAAAGATGCTAATGGAATTCTGTGGATTGGTACTTTCAATGGATTAAACAAAATTGACCGCAATTCACCCAAGTTTCGTTCATTTCGTATTTCGAACGATTTGATCAGTGGAATTTCACAAAACCAGGTCTGGTGCTTCGAGGAGTACAAAGCAGGTCAGATTCTGGTTGGTACAGATAACGGGCTTGCATTTTATGACAAGGAAAAAGGAATATTGTCAGAACCTGTCACAAACAGTGGTTTGTTTAAGGTATTGAAAAATAAACAGATACGAACTTTGTTTCTGGATAGTGAAAAGCATCTATGGGCCGGTACGCGACATGACGGACTGTTTTTGTTTGATGAAAATCAAAGTCTGATCCGCACTTTTCTGCACGATCCATTCGATCCATACAGCATCAGTAATAATTATATTCTGGATATCCTAGAGGACCATGATGGCAATATCTGGATAACAACCAGTCTGGGTTTGAATAAGTTTGATAAAGAAAGAAAATTGTTTGTTAAATACTTTCATAATGAAAATGACGGTTCATTGCCTGATAATAAAGTTTACGACTTGTTTATCGACAAAAAGGGAACTATTTGGATTACAACAGCCGATGGATTAGCAAAATATAATCCAAATAACGAAACTTTTGACCGGTTTGCTATTCCATATGAGCAGATGCATAAACTGCATAAAGGCTCTAATGTCTTTTTCAGTGTGCTGGGTGATGAAAGTATTTTCTGGCTTGGGACAAGGGGAGGAGGCCTGCTGAAGCTGAATATGGCAGATACATCTTTCAGCGTTTTAACGATGGAAGACGGACTTACCGACAATTACATTTATATGGTTTTGAAAGATACCGGGGGCAGACTCTGGATCACCACAAACTGGGGTTTATCGCGCTATGACCAGATAAGAGGTAGTTTCATCAATTTCGATATTTCAGACGGTTTGCAGGGAAATGAATTCAACTGGAATTCAGGCTTAATAGATAGCGAAGGGGAGTTTTTTATTGGAGGTCTGAACGGTTTTAATGTTTTTTATCCAGAAGAAATCACCCAGAAATCAGGGACACAGAATTTACGGATTACAGAATTCAGGAAATTTAATGTTGTTCAAAATCAGTTGGTTGAAGATGGAGACACCATCAGTTTAAAGCATAATGATAATTTTTTCTCATTCACTTTTTCAGCACTCGATTTCAATAATCCCGCAAAAAGTATGTACCGGTATATGCTGGAGGGTTATGACAGTAAATGGATAGAAAAGAATGCACATCAGCGCGTTGCAGAGTATACCCAGGTGCCTCCGGGAACATATCATTTCAAACTGAAATCGAGCAATACAAGCGGTGAATGGAAAGGCAAAGCGCTAAATGTATTCATCATTATTGAACCGCCCTGGTATTCAACCTGGTACTTCCGTTTTTCGGTTTTCGGACTGGTGGTTTTACTGGTTTATTCGATATTTCATTTCAGGATCCGCTATGTAAGTAAAAAACATGCGGCGGAAAAACAGATTTTTGAAATTGAAAAGCAATTGTATCAACTCGAGCAAAAAGCTCTGCAGTTGCAGATGAATCCTCATTTTCTGTTCAACTCGCTGAATAGTATCCAGGGTTTGGTCCTTAGCAATGATATTGACGGCGCTATCAGGTATCTTTCAAAATTTTCTCACTTGATGCGTCAAACGCTGAATAACTCGGCCGAGAGCCTTATTCCCTTGCGTAATGAACTGAATGCCTTGAATTTGTATCTTGAAATCGAGTCATTCAGGTTTGGTGACCGTTTCGATTTCAGCCTTGAAATTGATTCGGCAATCGATGAAGATTTTACCGAAGTTCCTCCCATGATTCTGCAGCCTTATGTTGAGAATGCCATCGTTCACGGACTCCTAAATAGTAAACATAAAGGTCATTTGCTGATCAAACTGTATCTTGAGGGAGAGAACCTGCATTGTACCATTCAGGACAATGGTGTCGGACGGAAAAGGGCGACTGAGATACGACAGGAATCGGGAATTGAACGAAAATCGGTAGGAATGAGTATCACCGGGGAGCGGCTGTCAATCCTGAATCAATTTACCAACGAGGCCTATAAGGTGCAGGTAAGCGATCTTTATGACGAAAACGGCAATGCATCAGGAACCCGCGTTGACATAGATATTCATGTGGGACAATAGATCTAACTATTTGATATACATATTAATGGATTGGTTAGTTGTCAAAATCAAAATCTATTGATAAAGTAGATTATTTTTGTATTAACTTTACGTCGTTCAATTGAATACGTCAACCAAATTCAATCAATTGCCATTATGATCAGGTGTGTCATAGTCGAAGATGAAATTAATTCAAGAGAGGCTCTCAAGGCCATGTTGAATCGGTTTTGTCCTGACGTAATGCTGTGTGGTGAAGCTGAGGGAGTTGAAACGGGCAAAGAAATCATTGATATTCATCATCCTGATCTTGTTTTTCTCGACATTGAAATGAGAGACGGGAGCGGATTCAGATTGCTTGAAAAGTTTGAGAATATAGATTTTGAGGTGGTATTTACCACTGCTTTTGAGCAATTTGCCCTAAAAGCTATCCGGTATCAGGTTCTGGATTATCTACTAAAGCCCATTGTACCCGATGAACTGATTGCAGCTGTTGAGAAAGTGAAACAGATCAAAGAAAAAAAGAACAGTTTAAAAAATATAGAAACCCTCATTCACAATTATCAATCCAATTCACCCGAGAAGCGGAAACTAAGTCTGGCCACAACCGAGAAAATTCATATTGTGGATATTGGAACGATTATTCGCTGTGAATCAGATAATTACTATACCCATTTCTATTTCACTGATGGCAAACATCTGCTTATAAGCAAAACACTCAAGGAAATCGAAACGATGCTGGAGGAGGACGAATTTATCAGACCTCATAAATCACATCTGATCAATATCAAGTTTATTCAGAATTTTAACCGCAGCGACGCGAGTTTCCTCACCCTGACTGACGGGACACAAATACCGGTTTCCAGACGAAAAAAGGATAAAGTCCTCGAAATCATACAGAATATGTAAGCTTAGCCTGCATTCAGTCAGGGCGAATCATTTCTGAAATTTATCGTATTGAATCTCACAAATGTGTATTTTTACACAATCTGATTGGCTTAACAAACAATCAAATGAAAATTTGCCTGAAAACGGAAATAATTCAGATTATTCATCGATTCAGGAATTATCATCAGTTGAGATAGAAATTGAAGGAAAAACGATAATATACTTTCACACAGAATCTCAGAGATGCCCTGATTAATATGGCAAAACTGATTCGTCCACACGCTTAAACTTTGCATTCAAAACTTTTTTCGGCGACCATGGATTTTGTTTGTTTGTAAAACGAAATTGTTTTTACCTTTACCCACTTTTAACGCACAAATTAGAAATAGTATAACATAAATTTACGCTGGTATGTTTAAAAATTTACTGCTTACCTTGGGCATTGTGCTGATGTCTTGTACGTTAGCATTCTCACAACAAGGTCGATTGCAAGGAAAAGTTTATGAGAAGGACAGCCGTGAACCAGTTGCTTTTGCCAATATTGTACTTGAAAACGGAGGTACAATGGTTGGTGGTGCTACCTCCGACATTGACGGCAACTATGTGATTAACCCTATTCCTCCCGGAAAGTATGACCTGAAAGCAACCTTTGTTGGTTATAATCAGGTGACTGTCAGAGGGGTTAATATCACTGGTAATCAAATTACTTTTTATGACATTGTTATGTCAAGCACTTCCATCAACCTTGGAACTGTTGAAGTTGTTGATTACGCCATCCCCTTGATCTCAAAAGACCAGACAACCAGTGGGGCATCAGTAACATCTGAAGAAATTAAAAAAATGCCTAACCGTTCAGCCGAAGCAGTAGCTGCAACAGTTGGGGGTGTATTCTCGGCCGATGGTGAAAGGGGCAACGTGCGTGGTGCCCGTAGCGATGCAACGGCCATGTATATCGACGGTGTGCGTGTTATCGGTTCAAGCAGTGTGCCTCAGTCCGCTATTGAACAGGTTGACGTTATCCTCGGTGGTACTCCGGCACAATACGGAGATGCAACCGGCGGTATCATTAATGTTACAACAAAAGGACCGTCGCGTACATTCGGAGCAGGCGTTGAACTTGAGACATCTCAGTTTCTGGATGCTTTCGGACACAACCGCGTCGGCTTTAATGTTCAGGGACCACTGATCAAAGGTAAAAACGCATCTACCTCACTCCTCGGTTTCTTTATCGCAGGTGATATAACCGTCGATCAGGATGGTGCAATATCTTCTTCCGGATATCATCATGCCAATGAATCTGTACTCAGCAGTATTGAACAAAACCCTCTCCGTCCATCAGGAACAGGAACAGGGACTTACCTCAATGGTGAATTTGTTCGGGGAAGCGATCTTGTTTCAACAAAGCGTTCAATGAATACATCAAATTATGATGTGAACCTTTCGGGAAATATCAATATTCGTACAACTGAAACCATCAACCTGACCTTTGGCGGAACATACAATAAATCAGGCGGCAATGCTTTTAACTACACCAGTTCATTCTACAATTACGATAAAAATGCCGTGTATGATAACAATACATGGCGCGTATTTGGTCGTTTCACCCAACGATTCCCAACATCGAGCGAAAGCACTTCACTCGTAAAGAATGTTTATTATTCAATTCAGGCTGACTACACCCAGCAATACAATACATACGGTGATCCTAATCATGGAGATGATTTGTTCAAATATGGTTATCTGGGAAAATTCTCCACATACAAAACACCAACTTTTGAGCTTGGAAGTGATACCGTAAACGGACATTTTTATGACAATGTATATGTTCTCAATTCATGGGATTATGATACTTTGGTTACCTGGACTCCTTTCGATATCAATCCGCTCGTTGCGAACCATACTACAAGCTATTATGATACCTATGCAGGTTTACCTGATGGACATTATAATAATATCGACCAGATTCTTTTAGGAGGTGGTTTGATCAACGGAAGTACTCCGGATGCATTCTACGGTCTGTATACCGCTCCTGGAACTAACCAGTCGGGATACGGTATTACTGATAATGATCAGTTCAGTATCAATGTTGCCGGATCAATGGATATCGGAAACCACGAAATCAAACTTGGATTCCAGTACGAACAGCGCACAAGCCGTGGTGTAAATTATGGCCCAACCGGGTTGTGGAACCTCATGCGTGGATTGACCAACTTCCACCTGATCGAACTTGACAAAGACAATCCATTTGTTGTGAATTATGATGGCATCGTTGACACAGTTATGTATTATCGTAAGTATGATGCTAATTCACAGCGTACTTTTGACCAGAATTTGCGTGCAAAATTAGGATTACCGGTTAACGGGCTTGACTATATCAACATCGATTCCTACGATTACAACAATAATACTATTGAGTATTTCGATCTGAACGGTGACAAACACACCCTCAGTCTGGGCGAAGATTCATTTGATATCAGCATGTTCAGCGCTGATGAACTTCTCAATGATGGTAATGCTTATGTCGGATATCTTGGATATGATTATAAAGGCAATAAACTGACTTCAAACCCAAGCTTTGATGACTTTTTCAATGCTACTGACGAAAACGGAAACTATACACGTCCGATCGGTGCATTCCAGCCTATTTATATGGCCGGTTACATTCAGGATAAATTTGCATTTAAAGATCTGATTTTCAATATCGGGGTACGTGTTGACCGTTTTGATGCCAATCAAAAAGTGCTAAAGGACAACTTCCTGTTGTTCAATGCATATACGGCTGGAGAGGTAACAGATATTAAAGGTCAGGAAGTGAGTCATCCTTCAGGTATTGGTTCAGATTATACCGTATATGTTGACAAGGTTGGTGATCCTACAAGAATTATGGGATATCGTTTTGAAAACACATGGTACAATGCCGAAGGTGCTGTAATTCAGGACCCGACTGTTCTTGACGCCGGTTCAGGTATTTCGCCTTATCTTCTCAATGCAGATCAGAACAGGGTAGATATCAATTCTTTCAAAGACTACGAACCACAGTTGAGCGTAATGCCACGTATTTCGTTTTCTTTTCCGATTTCTGATGAAGCATTGTTCTTTGCACATTATGATGTGTTAACACAACGTCCGACAAGTAATTTGTTCTCTAATCCATCTACCTACTATTTCTTCGAAAATATTGGAACTGTGATTAATAATCCTTCTTTGAAACCATCACAGACCATCGATTATGAATTAGGATTTACCCAGAAGCTGACCAATTCTTCATCCATCACCTTCACTTCATTCTACCGTGAAATGCGTGATATGATTCAGATTTACCGCTTCACAGGTGCTTATCCAAAAGCATATACTTCTTATAACAACCTCGACTTTGGAACTGTAAAAGGTCTTACTGTTGAATACGATATGCGTCGTACAGGAAATACGCGCGTAAGAGCCAGCTATACATTACAGTTTGCCAATGCTACTGGTGCAAGTACAACTACTGCAGCTGCCCTTGTAGCTGCCGGTTTACCAAACCTTCGTTCAACGATCCCGATGCCATGGGACCGTCGTCACCAGTTCAATATTCTGATCGACTACCGTTATGGTGAAAAGAAAGAATACAACGGGCCAACAATCCGTCGCGATAAGAAAGAAAAAGACCCAGTTCAGCTTTTGGCCAATACCGGTTTCTCTCTTACAGTAATGGGTGGTTCGGGAACACCATATACCGCTTCACGTAATGTGTTGTCACCAATTAGTGCACAGAGCAGTTTGCTGAAAGGAAGTTATTATGGTTCACGTCTGCCATGGCAGTTCCGCCTCGACTTAAGGGTTGATAAAGATATCAACCTGAATTTTGGTGGTGATGAAAAGAAAGACAAACGCTCCGCTTA
This sequence comes from uncultured Lentimicrobiaceae bacterium, assembly GCA_964627945.1. Lineage (GTDB taxonomy): Bacteria > Bacteroidota > Bacteroidia > Bacteroidales > F082 > CAJBPB01. The sequence goes on along the minus strand of CAZVKW010000097.1, from coordinate 2,927 downwards.
CCTCAATGTTTATTTCCAGATTCTTAATCTGCTCGATACAAAGAATGTTATGGGAGTTTATTCTGCAACGGGTAACCCTGATGATGATGGTTATCTTGCTGCACCTGAATGGCAGCGTCAGATCAATAACCAAACAGATCCTGCATCATACAGAGAACTCTATGAAATCTTTGTAAATAATCCCGGAAACTACAGTTCACCCCGCCAGATTCGTATGGGTATCTTGTTTAACTTCTAATCATAAACCGGGTAGGAACAACATAGTATTATGAAAAAAATAAATGACAATATGAAGAATATTTCACAAAAGCTTCTGGTAGCAATTTTCATTCTTCTGCTGTTTCAGCAAGGATGGGCCCGCGAACTGCAGCTTCCTGACGGCCTTAAATCGTCCTATAATTTAAAGGAAACTACTGCCGGCTGTTCACCTTCTTCTTCTTTTGAATGGCTCGACGTAAACAATGTCAGAGCCCGTATCAATGCAGGAGGGGATATGTGGTGGGATCTGCCAGGTGGAACAGGATCAAAGTATTATATTCCTAAAAATGGTTCAGCAACATCTATGTTTTCTGGTTCATTGTGGATCGGGGGATTGGACATCAACAACCAGTTGAAACTTGCCGCTATTCG
>CAZVKW010000097.1:0-2197 GCA_964627945.1 uncultured Lentimicrobiaceae bacterium | reverse complement strand
GCCATTGGGATGGAAATTCGTGCTCAGGCATTTGCTTTCGCAACGAATGACGAAGTGAACAATATGACTTTCTATAGTTATGAAATTATCAACCGTTCTACTTTTGAACTCACCGAAACTTATTTCTCTCCTTGGGTTGATACCGATTTGGGTTATGCAAGTGATGACTTTGTGGGTTGTGATGTTGGTCGCGGTTTAGGTTATTGCTACAATGGCAAAGCTATTGACGGAAGCAGTGAGCCTGAATCCTATGGTGATCAGCCACCAGCCATTGGGGTTGACTTTTTCCAGGGACCTTATATGGATCCTGATGGACTGGATAATCCAAAATACCGTATTGTAACCGACCCAACAACAGGTGATACAACAGGTCGTGAGCAAATCTGCGACGTAAGTATCAATGGTGTAAACTTTGGAAATGAAATCGTGGATGATGAACGTTATGGTATGCGCCGTTTCGTTTACCACAATAACTGCGGTGGCGCTCCTACCTGCGACCCTCAGATCGCTCCTGAATATTATAACTTCCTCCGTGGTATCTGGAAAGATGGTACCAAGATGTTGTATGGTGGAACAGCCCATATGTCAGGTGCCGGAACTGTAGGTCCTGAAACAGATTTCATGTTCCCTGGTGATTCAGATCCATGTAACTGGAGCACAGGCGGTGTTCCGCCAAATGGTGGATTTACCCAAAACGGACTTTTCTGGACTGAAGAAACTGGAAACAATGGAGCCCCGAATGATGCCGGAGACCGTCGTTTTATGCAGTCAGCCGGACCATTTACATTGAAACCCGGTGCAGTTAACTATATCACTGTAGGTATTCCATGGGCACGCGCCAATTCAGGTGGAGCTTTTGCTTCAGTTGAACTTCTTCGCGTTGTGGATGATAAAGCTCAATCACTTTTCGATAACTGCTTCAAAGTTATTGATGGTCCTAACGCTCCTGACCTTTCATTCCGTGAACTTGATCGTGAGATCATCCTTTATATTTCCAACTCTCCTTCATCCAATAATTATGGAGAAAGTTATCAGGAATATGATCCGAATATCATGCAGCCACACCCGCTTGATGAAACAATGCGCAGTGACTCTCTCTATCGTTTCGAAGGATATCAGATCTTCCAGTTAGCCAATGCTACAGTTAGTGTTGAAAGTATTCATGATCCTGATCTTGTTCGTCTGGTTGCACAGTTCGATAAACACAACGGTGTGAGTAAAATCGTTAACTTTAATTATGATGAGTCAATCGGAGCTACTGTTCCTGTTGTAGAAGTAACAGGTGGTGATGATGGAATTCAGCATTCAGTTACCATTACCCAGGATGCTTTTGCAACTGATGATGTACGTTTGATCAACCATAAACAATATTATTATCTTGCTCTGGCTTATGCCCATAATGAGTATATGCCTTATACACAGGAGCCTGCAGTTCTGAATGGCTTGCTTGGTCAAAAGAAACCTTATCTTGCCGGACGTAAAAACATTAAAATTTACACGGCTATTCCGCACATCATTGTAAACGGTCTTCTTCCTCAGTCTAATTTCGGTGACGGACCAGAAGTTACCCGCCTCTCAGGAAATGGTAATGGTGGTATGACATTGGAATTGAAAGATGAAACAGTACAAGAAATTTTGAGTAAGGATCCAGCTGGACCAGACAATAAATTTGGTAGCCCTAACTATCCAATCGCATATAACCCGGTTTATAAAGAAGGATTCGGCCCAATCAACGTACGTGTTGTAGATCCGTTGAACGTAAAAGCAGCAGATTATGAACTATGGATGGATACTCTGAAGTTCGTAAAACTTGAGGAAGTAACAGGTGAAGCTGTTATTCGCGGAGATACTGCGAGCAAATACATTTCAAGATGGTTCCTGAAAGACCTTGAGACCGGTGAAGTATTTGAATCTGATACAACAACACTTGCAAACGATGAACAACTCTTCGTTTCAAGAGGGATTTCTATTCAGATTGAACAACCTTTCAAACCAGGACCATATCGCGTAGGCGATGTTAAAGCCGGTACCTTATGGAAAGGCGTTTACCGTGTACTTGGTTATCAGAATGGATTTATTGAATCGAGTATTGTATATGCTGACAGTTCACAGCGCTGGCTTGATGGTATCCGTGACGAAGACGTTCCGGGATGGCCAACAAACTGGATTCGTTCAGGAACCTACACTGACCAGGAGA
>CAZVKW010000096.1:0-11718 GCA_964627945.1 uncultured Lentimicrobiaceae bacterium | reverse complement strand
TGGACCAGAGGTTTATGGATGGGCCGGTGCTATGGAAAACTATACTTTCACCGAAAAGAGCGGAAAAACCTTGCTTTCGGTTGATCTGGATGCGAATCAGGAATTCATGTCTTATTTCACGGATACATGGCCAGTTTCACTCGAAATTCTGAAAGCTATCTGTGAGAAATAATCACAAACTAGCTATATTTCAATCACTTAAATCTGAAATAGAAGGAAAAGTAAGTATCAATCTAGACACTCTTTGAATGAGATAATAAGCATTGAAATAGAAGTCCGAGTTATTTTCTGAAGATATTACTGCCATCAAATCGGAGAAGTTATTCAGGTTTCCTGCTAAGAAAGAAATTTGATATTGAGGCGCTGATAAAAGCATATCCATTCGCGCGAAAATAAAGTTGAAGTATCAAGTACTTTTTTTGATATTCCTATACTCCCCTTTCGTAATAATCCTGCATTTCTACTTAGAAAAACACAAAATGCAGCTGGTAAAACTTTGATTTGACACCTTGTATTCCTTATATTTGTGTTGCATGAAAAGAACGGCAATAAAACAGACTTTATGTATTATAAAACATAGCCGGAAGAGATTTTTCATTTGTGTTGATTGTTCGAAATAATAGTGGTAACTGCGATTAATTCAAAAGAATAATAATCCAAAAATCATGGAACCTTCCGAAGAAGCCAAAACCCTATTTCAAGAGGGCTATAACTGCGCACAATCCATGCTGTACAAGCATGGAAAAGACTACTTTGCTGAAAACAAACTTGCATTAAAACTGGCCTCAGGTTTCGGTGCAGGTGTATCATACCGCGGAGAAATGTGCGGCGCTGTAGCGGAGCATTAATGGTACTTGGACTGCGATATGGGTATTCCGAATTGTCAGTTGATACTTCAAGAGAAATGATTTTCAGGAATACCAATGAATTTATGGATACTTTTGAAAATCGGAACGGGTCAATCATTTGTAAACATCTTTTAATGACAGATATCAGCACAACAGAAGGACTTGAATATGCCCGTCAGAACGGAATCTTCAAAAAAACCTGTCCGGCGCTGGTGGAAAGCGTATCAGAAATACTGAAATCATTGATGGCGAAGAATCCAGATACTAAATAAAAACCAAAGATTGGAACAGGAAGATTACATCAAACGACAAATCGACAAGCTTGGTCAGGTACTGGGCATAATCCTCAGTGATTTAATTGGACTTAAAAATCAGGCTGATATCCAATCAGGTATTGATTCAGTGAATCAGGCTTTTATAAATGAACTGAATCTTGATCTCAACGAACTGATCGCTGTTTCAAAAGAAGATTTTTTAAATACCTTATTGGACACGAAGAAATTCAGTAATGAAAGCCTCGAAAAACTTGGAGATATTCTGTTGCTTCTTGCCGAAGAAACTGAACAAAGAAATTCAGACAACAACAATGTGAGAAAATTGAATGAGAAATCTCTTTGCATTTTCGAATATATTGATCATGTAAGTGCTTGTTATTCAATTGATCGGAATTCAAAAATTGAAACAATAAAAAGGAAACTTTAATTTTGACACAATCTTCAAACCATGAAATTAAACTCAGTTTTAGTGTTCATTCTACTTCTGTTCCTGCAAACCGTCAATGGACAAAATACCAGGTTCGAAACTGGGATTGAGTGCGGTACGGGAATTATCGCGCTTCGGGGAAACGACTTTATCAAACAATACCAGGATCCAGCTATTGGCTTTTCAGGAGGCATTTTCTTTCAAAATAATTTTCATAAAACCCTGTCATTTCGCACCAATCTGGCTTTCGAAAGGAAAGGTTCAGTCACAGATGCCATATTGACCGATCAGGAAGGAAATCAGCTTGGAAACGTACGAATTCATAGCAACTTCGATTATTTTACCATGCCTTTTCTGCTGAAAGCCGGATTCGGAGATAAATTACATTGGTACGCACAGGCAGGTCCATATATTGGGTTTTTGCTGAAGTCAAGTTCGGTGAGTAAAGGTGACGAAATTGAAACCCACACTTCAAACGAAACATCACTCTACAAAAGATTCGATACAGGTTTTACTACCGGAATTGGGCTTTCAGTCCCAATTCATAAGAAAATAAGGCTTTCTTTTGAAGTCAGAAATAACCTGGGATTGTACAATATCAGCGCTAAAAGGGTTGTAAACAATGGCACAATTAAAACGAATTCATTCAATTTCCTTTTTGGACTAACGTATGGTTTTGATCTTTAAATATTTGAATATCAAAGAATAAACCGAATCAACACAATCGTTTTGAGGAAGTTCCAATCATTGGTAAAAGCTTGCTTGGTGTAATTCCCAATTACGTGACACCAAATTTTGGCGATAAATTCCACAAATGATTCAAAACTGGTTAACACTTCTTAATAAGAATTGTGAACTTTTCCTTTCTGGACTTTTAGACCAATAAAACGGCAATTTCTTCAAAAAAATAATGACAGGGTTGCAAAAGGAAATGCCATTACCTTTGCGCCCTGATTCTGAATTCATGCTTCATTCTACTTATAGCGGAGAAATTGCCGCACTTTTGGTTGCTTTTTTCTGGACAATCACAGCACTTTCGTTTGAAGTTGCGAGTAACCGGATCGGATCACTGGCCGTAAATCTGTTGCGGCTTGCTTTCGCGATGGTATTTCTTTCAGTCTTCACATGGATCTACCGTGGCTATTTATTGCCAACGGATGCCAGCGGCCATGCATGGTTCTGGCTGGGGATGTCAGGCTTTGTCGGTTTTGTCTTTGGCGATTATTTTCTGTTTAAAAGCTACACTTTGATCCCATCCAGAATTTCGATGCTGGTCATGACCTTCGTTCCACCGGTCACCGCTTTTCTGGGTTATGTTGTCCTTGGTGAACTTATGACCCTGAAACATTTGCTCGGAATGATGCTCACAGTAAGTGGAATCGCTATGACAATCTTCAGTCGCAACAAAGAAAGCGGAAAGTTCAGTTTACATTACCCGATCAAAGGGATTCTCTTTGCTTTTTTCGGTGTTCTGGGTCAGGCCGGTGGACTCATCTTAAGCAAATACGGAATGCAGGAATATGATCCTTTTTCATCAACCCAGATCCGAATCGTCGCCGGACTCATTGGTTTTGGCCTGATCATTGTCCTGACAAGAAATACCCGAATTATCACAAAGGCGTTTTCTGACCGGAAAGCGATTGCCACTACGCTCAATGGTTCTTTTTTTGGACCATTTCTGGGAGTTTCGTTTTCACTGCTCGCCATTCAGCATACCGGAACCGGAATAGCTTCCACATTGATGGCCATTGTACCAATTCTTATCATTCCACCTTCAGCAATTTTGCTTAAGCAGAAGGTCGGTCTCATTGATTATCTGGGAGCTGCTGTAAGTGTGTCAGGAGTTATCCTGTTTTTTGTTTAAGATTTCGGGAGCAGTTTCAGCTTGTTTTTTCACCATCATAAAAAACGCAACGATCGTGAGTACAGCCGAAATAAAACTGGCATAGGCCGGAGCAGGAAAGAAGAACAGAAATCCGGTGATGGTATATCCAACCAGACAGATACTTACGGGAACAAGTGATGCCCTTACCAATACCCGGTTACGTTCGGCGAAGTTGGATAAAATCCATAGAATAAGTGAAAATGACACAAGTGAGAAGATCATATTCATACTCATCCCATTATAGCTTTCGTCGTAACTGCGCATTTGTCCATACATATTGATCTTATATTCGGACATGGTTTTCATCACTTTCTGGGCAACAATATCCCGTGACCGATGACGGGTAAAATGGACAATCGTATGTCCGGAAGCGTAGATAAACAACAATCCGGAAGCAAAACGCATCAGTACTTTTGGTTTCATAGTCTAGCGTCTGATTGTTTACAAAGTTCAATATTTTATCGACAGCTTTTCAGCTTATGCGTTTATCTGTCTATTTAACCCGCATCACACCAAACAAGCGGAAAATCCATCTGGACAGGGGCTTACTTCCATGTTTGTCAATATTCAGATACCAACCGATTTTCTTTACCAGAGGAATTTTGTGGGTTTCAACAAACTCAATCAGAGTTCCTTCCGGAGCCTGAATATAAGCAAAACTTCCGGCTGCTTCTCCCATATCAAATGATTTCATCGAACGGGCACTATCCACTGTGAAAGGGAACCCCAGCTTTGAGGCTGTTTCGCGAAGATCATCTATACCATTCACATCAAAACAAAGGTGAATAAATCCGGGATCACCCCAGATACGGTCTTCATAAATCATTTTACCTGCCTCATCGATTGCTTCCACCAATTCAATTGTTGTAGGACCAAGCATCGGACTGAATGCACCATTCCGAAGTGATGAATGCCGGAGCAGAATTCTTCTGAACGATTTATTCCCTCCTGGCAAGGTTGCCCAATCTTCAAAAACACCTTGCATGTCGTATACAACCTCATCATAACCAAGTAGATCACGGTATACGATCAGGCTTTTTTCCATATTATTTACACCGATCACGGTACCGAAAACACCCCCTGTAATGGACTTGGATTTGAACATCAGAAAATTATCTTCAATAATTTCCCAGCTATTTCCAAAAGGATCTCTGACAAAAAAATGGGGTGTTCCTGCCGGATTATTGGATTCTTCGCTTTGAATCTCGATTTTATGTTCAATACAATACTGATAAGCGTTTCGAATGTTGGTCGTTTTCAGTTTTCCGATACAAATTCCCAGATCACCGAGTTGCCAGTCGAAATGAGGCATTTTCGGTGTGCGCATGGTATGTTGCCAGATTTCGAAACCGCCCCCACCCTGCATATTCAAAGCAAGGATAGCATGTCGACTCCGTGGTTCACCTCCTGTATGTGGCAACATGAGTTCAGCCATAGCAGCTTCTTCAAATATCTTGATATCCATACCAAAATGCCTGCGATACCAGGCAAAAGCCTCATTGATGTTGACAACGCCAACACCCAGTTGCTGAATTCCGTTGATTTGCATTTTCATCGACAAAGGTTTAAGTCGGTTTCAGATTGACGGCCAGGCGATAGTACAATGCCGGAATAAACCGTCTGATATAGAGCATGAGCAGTTCCTTTCCGCCCACATGAACTTCTTTCTTTTCTTTACGTAATCCGCGACAAATCTGCCTTGCGGCCTTTTCTGCGGTGATGCCATTTGCCTGACCGGCATCCATTTTGCCGTATTCCTTCCCTTCACGATCCAAAGCGAAGCGGGAAATATTTGTCTGAATCCTTCCCGGAATCAGAATACTTACACGGATATTGTATTTGGAGTTTTCGGCGAGCAGACTTTCAAAATAGCCATGCAAGGCATGTTTCGAAGCGGAATATGCAGAACGGTAAGGAAACCCGAACTTTCCTACGAGACTGGATGTAACTGCCAGCTGACCTCCTCCATTTTCGATCATCGAGGGCAAAACTGCTTTAGCAAGAGCAATAACTCCGAAGAAATTGATTTCCATGATCCTACGATCATTTTCGATTGGTGTTTCAGCAACCAGCGAGCGTTGACTGATACCGGCAAACTGGTACAATGCATTAATCTTGCCATGGTTTTGCAGTACTTTTTCAGCCGTCAGGGCAATCGCAGAACTGTCAGACATATCCAGAACTTCAATAAACGCCTTGCTTCCATTCTGCATGACAACTGCAGCAGTAGCATTGAGGCCAGCCGCATCACGGTCAGAAAGGATTAAGCGGGCATTGTATGTCGATAACAAAATCGCCACACTTTTTCCCATTCCTGAGGCTGCTCCTGTGATCCAGATGGTTTTTCCTTTAAAGTCCATTCCTGTTTATATTGTTAATCAAAAAGCCGCAAACCGGCTGTTATCCGGCTTACGGCCCATGTTTTCTTCACTGTTGTCAGTGAATCTGTATTATCGCATTGGATATGTCTTGAATATCTCAGCTGATTTCATAAGAATATCCACATATTGTGCACGTCGGTAAGCAAAAGGATCATTCGATTTCGCAGCCGAGAGTTTTCCACGGAAATCATCTATTGATTCGTAGCCTTTGGTAGCCATCCATACTTCCATATCTTCAAGCATACGGCTGATCTGTTTTGGACCGTTTTTATAAAGCGTGCTCACAACCTGTACAGCATTCGCTCCGGCAAGAATCATTTTAATCGCATCGGCACCGGTGAAAATTCCCATCGAAGCACAAATATCAGCGTTCAGATTGCCATACAACAAGCCGGCAAAACGCAAAGCCAGGCGGTTATCCTGCTCATGGCTCAGGTTATATGGAAAATGATGCTGTTCAGTTTCGATATTGATATCTGGTTGAAACAAACGATTGAAAAGAACAAATCCATCTACTCCTTTTTTATCCATTTCGCTGATGGTAAATAGCGGATTTGTATAAAATGAACTCAATTTCACGCTCACAGGAATATTTACAGCAGCCTTTACGCCCTCGATAACATCCAGTTCTTCGCTGATGATACTACGTCCGTCGAGATCAAAATCAACCGGAACGGAATATAAATTCAGTTCAATAGCATTTGCACCAGCGTCTTCCAGCTTTTTAGCATATTCGTACCAGTTTTCGTCGTAAACGGCATTCAGACTGGCGATAAGTGGAATACTTACAGCTTTTTTTGCTTTGGAAAAATTAAACAGAAATTCCTCAGGACCAGCTTCATACAAACTTTCGTTAAACAGACTGCTCATCTCGGCATTTCTGTTGTTATAATCCGTCATTTCCTGATGCGTTTCCAGATTTTCGAGATGAATCTGCTCTTCGAACAGCGATTTATAAACGATTGCAGCAGCACCTGCATCTTCGAGTTTTTTCAGCATATCGAGGTCAGTAACTAGGTTACTTGCTCCAACAATAATGGGATTCTTCAGCTCCAGTCCGAGGTATTTGGTCTTGAGATTCATGGTTTTTTTGTTATAATTCTTAATGTTAATTTCTATGCTTTAGAGCCGTAAATGTAAACAAATTTCAAACCGGCAAGAAAGTATGGCAATAATCTAAAATCATTATAAATTAAGCCTGATAAAGCCTGAAAGCCTCAAAACCGGTCAAACCCAATTTCTTAATTTCGTACTTTTGCACATTGAAAATCAAAGACTAACATTTTAACTTAAGTTATTCTAAATAAAATAGATATGAAAAACACGAAGAAGTTTATAACCTGTGACGGGAACTACGCAGCAGCACATGTTGCGTATATGTTCAGCGAAGTTGCTGCCATTTACCCCATCACACCTTCATCTACCATGGCCGAATATGTTGACGAATGGGCAGCATTTGGACGTAAAAATATGTTTGGAGAAACAGTTCACGTTGCCGAAATGCAGAGTGAAGGCGGTGCTGCTGGTGCTGTCCACGGATCGCTGCAGGCAGGTGCTCTCACCTCCACTTTTACAGCCTCACAAGGTCTGTTGCTCATGATCCCGAATATGTATAAGATTGCCGGCGAATTGCTTCCTGGTGTATTTCACGTGAGTGCTCGAAGCCTTGCAGCACAGGCGCTTTCGATTTTTGGTGACCACAGCGACGTAATGAGTGCCCGCCAGACCGGATTTGCGTTACTTGCAACCGGCAGCGTTCAGGAAATCATGGATATCGCTGCGATTGCCCACCTTGGCGCAATCAAATCAAGAATTCCATTCCTTCATTTCTTTGACGGATTCCGTACTTCACACGAAATTCAGAAAGTTTCCTATTTCTCGACCGACGATCTGAAACCGCTTGTTGATCAGGAAGCTCTGAAACGTTTTCGCGATAATGCATTGAACCCTGAACATCCTGTAACCCGCGGAACAGCGCAAAACCCCGATATTTACTTCCAGTCGCGTGAAGCAGCCAACAGTTTCTATGATGGCATTCCTGATATGGTGGAAGATTATATGCAGCAAATCAGCAAGATGACCGGCCGCGAATACCATCCTTTTGTGTATTATGGAGCTCCGGATGCTGAAAACATCATTATCGCCATGGGATCGGTTACCGAAACTATCCGCGAAACCATCGATTATCTGGCTTCAAAAGGCGAAAAAGTGGGTTTGGTTGCAGTTCACCTGTATCGTCCTTTCTCACCAAAATATTTCCTGAATGTAATCCCGAAATCGGTGAAACGCATCGCTGTTCTAGATCGCACCAAAGAAATCGGTGCCAATGGCGAACCATTGCTTCTCGATGTGAAGGACATCTTCTATGGTCAGAAAAACGCACCTCTGATCGTTGGCGGACGTTATGGTCTCAGCTCAAAGGATACAACACCTTCGATGATCATTTCAGTATACAACAACCTGAAAATGAGCGAACCAAAAACAGGATTCACTGTTGGTATCGTTGATGACGTGAAATTCCTTTCATTGCCATTACTTCCTGAAATCAGCATCGTTCCGAAAGGAACCTACGAAGCCAAGTTTTATGGCCTCGGCGCTGACGGAACGGTTGGAGCAAACAAAAACTCGATCAAGATCATTGGTGAAACAACCGATAAATATGCACAGGCCTATTTTGCTTACGACTCAAAGAAATCAGGCGGTATCACCACATCGCACCTTCGTTTCGGCGATCACCCGATCCGCTCAACTTATCTCGTAAACCAGCCTGACTTTGTAGCTTGCCATGTTCCTTCCTATCTCGGGAAATATGATATGCTGAAAGGTCTTAAAAAAGGCGGTATGTTCCTGCTTAACAGCATTTGGGACGCCGAAGAAACCCTGACAAAACTGCCGGATGATATGAAAAAATATCTGGCCGAAAACAATATTTCATTCTACATCATCAATGCAACCAAGATCGCTACTGAAATCGGTCTCGGCGGACGTACTAATACCATCATGCAGTCAGCTTTCTTTAAAATCGCCGAAATCATTCCTTACGAACAATCCGTTGAAAAAATGAAGGCTTTCACCCTGAAATCATACGGAAACAAGGGCGAAAAGATTGTTAACATGAATTATGCTGCTATCGACCGTGGGGGTGAGGTAGAAAAGATTGAAGTTCCTGCTGAATGGGCTAAACTCGTTCCAGCAACTAAAGAAGTTGACCTTTCAATTCCTGAATTTATCCGTAATGTGGTTCAGCCGATCAACAGTATGAAAGGTGATGACCTTCCTGTAAGCGCATTCCTGAATCGTGAAGACGGAACTTTCCCTGCCGGAACCACTGCTTACGAAAAACGTGGTATCGCTGTTGATGTTCCTGAATGGCAAACTGAAGCTTGTATTCAATGTAATCAGTGTTCTTATGTTTGTCCTCACGCTGCTATTCGTCCTTTCCTGGTAAATGCTGAAGAAGAAGCCAACGCTCCTGAAGGAACAACATTCCAGAATACCAAAGGTAAATTTGCTCCGCATAAATACCGCATCCAGGTAAGTATTCTCGACTGTACAGGTTGCGGAAACTGCGCCGATATCTGCTCTTCTCCTGAAGTAGCACTCATCATGAAACCACTCGAAACACAGTCAGCCGAAATCGGTCGCTGGGATTATTTCTCCAAAAAAGTTACCTATAAAGACACCATCACCGATAAATTCTCAACGGTAAAGAACAGCCAGTTTGCTCAGCCATTGTTTGAGTTCTCTGGAGCCTGCGCCGGTTGCGGTGAAACACCTTATATCAAAACCATCACACAGCTTTATGGTGATCAGATGATGGTTGCCAATGCTACAGGCTGTTCATCCATCTACGGTGGATCAGCACCAAGCACTCCATATTGCAAAAACGCCGAAGGACAAGGACCTGCATGGGCCAACTCATTGTTTGAAGACAATGCTGAATATGGATTCGGTATGGCAACTGCGATTAATAAACTTCGTGATCGCCTGATGCTGAAAATGAAAGATGCGCTGAAAACAGAAACAGATGCTGAACGCAAAGAAGCATATGAAGCCTGGATCGCAGCTGCTGATAAAACAGAAACATCGAGACTTGCGACTGCAAAATTACTCGCTGTTCTGGAAGGGAAAACCGATACACTCGCACTGGAAATTATTGCTTTGAAACAGTATCTGATCAAGAAATCAGTCTGGATCTTCGGTGGCGACGGCTGGGCTTATGATATCGGATTTGGTGGTCTGGATCATGTTCTGGCTTCCGGCGAAAATGTAAATGTGCTTGTTCTTGATACCGAAGTTTATTCAAACACCGGTGGACAATCCTCAAAATCAACTCCGGTTGGTGCAGTTGCCAAATTTGCCACTTCAGGTAAGAAAGTGAAGAAAAAAGATCTGGGCGCCATGATGATGACTTATGGTTACATTTATGTTGCTCAGGTGGCTATGGGTGCCAACCAGGGACAATTCTTCAAAGCCCTGAAGGAAGCAGAAGCTTTCCCCGGCCCATCAATCATCATTGCTTATTCACCTTGTATCAATCACGGACTGCGCGTTGGAATGGGCAAAACCCAGCTGGAAGAAAAACTTGCTGTTGAAACCGGATACTGGCATCTGTTCCGCTACAATCCTTCACTCGAAGCAGAAGGAAAGAATCCTTTCCAACTTGATTCAAAGGAACCAGACTGGACAAAATTCCAGGATTTCCTCAAGAGCGAAGTACGTTTCTCATCGCTGCGCAAAACATTCCCCGAACAGGCAGGTGTTTTGGGCGATATGGCTCAGGAAAATGCACTCTGGCGTTACAATCATTACAAACGTCTAGAATCGATGGACTATTCGAAAAAATAGTTCTTTGAATCCAATATTCAAAAGCCGCCTCGTCAAGCATGACGAGGCGGCTTTTTTTTTGCATTTTCAGTGTCAAATTTTATGCAAATCAATCATATTTCTGAGGATAAAATTTCACATACAACGCATTAAATTTTGATTTTTCAAAAAAGCATCAGAAATTGAGCTCTTGCCAGCCTTTTCTTACCTTCGCGGAAAATTACCTTCATGAAAAATTTCACTTTCCTTTTACTCGCATCCATCATTATCAGTTTATCGGGATGTGAGCAACCAAAGTCACAAACTCAAGCTGTAAATCTTGCCGATGCAACCTTGTATGCAACCTTATATCAGCAGCAGGCTGCTGAATATAAGGCCCTCTGTTTTCAGGCCTATAATCTTGCATCAATCAGGTTGAACCAGGCTGTAAGCCAGAAACATAGTAAGCCATTGGCTGTTGTGGTGGATATTGATGAAACAGTGCTAGACAACAGTCCATATCAGGCTGAATCGATACTTAAAAACATCAGTTATCCAGCTGGTTGGGCCGAGTGGATGAATATGGCTTCTGCCATTGCCGTTCCGGGTGCCGTTGAATTTCTGAATGAAGCAGCATCAAAACAGGTTGAAATTTTCTATATCAGCAATCGTAAGGAAGAATTCAAGGAAGTAAGCCTTCGGAATCTGAAGGAAAAAGGATTTCCTTTTGCTGATTCAATCCATCTGATGGCGAGAACAAATAGTAATGACAAGGAAATCCGCAGACAAAAAGTGATGGAGAAATTCGATATCATCCTTCTCGTCGGCGATAATCTGGGTGATTTCAATTCAGTTTTTGATGAAACCAATCCACAAACCCGTAATGAAGAGTTGGTTTCTAACCAAAAACTCTTCGGTGATCGTTGGATTGTGCTTCCAAATGCATGTTACGGAACCTGGCTAAGCGCTATTCCGGGCTACTCAAACAAAATAAGTTCTGATAGCCTTGTAAAGGTTTTGAAAAGCAATCTGAAAGGTTTTTAATTAAGACTTTCCTTTGAAATAAAAAGCCCGGCAAACTAACATTTGCCGGGCT
>CAZVKW010000095.1:4027-11790 GCA_964627945.1 uncultured Lentimicrobiaceae bacterium | reverse complement strand
CGAGTTTTTGGATTTTTGCAATTCTATATCATTGTAAATCAATGATTTTAAAATTGTCATAGTATTGTCATACCGTATAATTTGGCATCCTCATAATCATCATTCACCTTTGTCGAAAAATAATATTTTGACTCAAGAACTTTCCATAAAGAAACTGCTACTGATTATCCAGGCTTTTGCTTTGATTTTGTATTCTGCCTGCAATCATAACAATTCTAGTCAGTCAAAAAAAGAAAACTGTAATCAATTATTTGTCTTGTTTAAGGGAGAATTGAATGTGAAAGGATATCATCAGTTCATTGAAAGACAATTATTAAAGAATACTTCTTCAGGAATGGCAGTCCTCCAAACAAAAATTTCAAGAGCTTCCACTTACACAGCAGTTACAAAAGGAACAATCAGACTCATAAGTGAATATGTCTCAAATGATTCTCTTTTCAGCTATGATTCTTCCGACAGTACTTTTATTGCTATTTCGATGAAAAATATTGATTATACTGACTTTGATGAGGTATTATTATCGAGTATTCTTCTGTTGCAAGGTCATTCAGAAACTTCGGATTTCAAACAAGCAGAAATGAGCAAGCTTCTCATTTGTGAACAGGCTGTTACCAGTAAAACAATCTTGTCATATTCTATATGGACCAACAATGAGATACCATTAGAAATTAAAAAAATCAAAGGTGAAATAACTTACCGCGAAAGGGCAATAAAGTATGTGTGTGATACATTGATTGATCCACAGATTTTTCAACAACCACAAGGATTCAGGAGAATTTTAGTATCAGATTTTCATTGATTTACACATGAGATAATTTGTTAAATTTGAAAGAAATACCAACTATTCAATAATAATAATTCAATACTTGCTTACATGAAAAAACTATTTGGAATTCTGCTAGTTACAATCTTTTTGTTTAGCGTTCAAAACCTCTCAGCTCAGATTAAACTAGATGTCCCCAAAAAACTTGAAAAGGAGACGAACAAGCGTTTAAACAAAAAAACCGATCAGGCTATCGATAGAACTTTTGATAAGATGGAAAAAGATATCGATGAATCTGTAAGTAAAACCGCTGAAAAAGATAGTGAAAACAGTACAAAAAATGAATCTGAGTCAAAAAGTGAACCAAAGAAAGATCAAAAAACGGATGTTCAAAAAAGTGAAAGTAAATCTGATGTTCTAAGTGCAGAGAAACCTCAGGAAGTTAATACAGTGTTCAGCTGGGCTAAATATGATTTCATTCCTGGAACAGAAATTATTTTTGAAGATGATTTCAGAGGTGAAACAAATGGTGAGTTCCCTTCACGTTGGGATATTACAAAAGGCACGGTGGAGATGGCGCAGTTTGGTGAGGATATGGTTGTTTATTTCCGCAAAACCAATTCAAACGGACCGGATGCGATTCTTCCTTACCTTAAAAACCGCACCGAGGATTATCTTCCTGATGAATTTACAGTAGAGTTCGACTGTTATTTTTATGGAAAGAAAAGTGAAAATAATACCTATTATTTATTTTTCTACGACGCCAAAAACCAAATGAAGATTATGTCGCCAAGTAAACCTATCAGGGTAGTGTATAACAGCGTGACCTATGACCATGTCGGAGATAAATATCCCGGTCAGGATGAACTGAAACCCATTGCCGGCTGGCGTCATGTGGCCATTTCGTTCAATAAACGGGTAATAAAAGGCTATCTAGACGATACCAGGCTCGTGAATATCCCCAATATTGAATTTAATCCAACAGGAATCATGTTAACCGCTGCGAACGTTGGCGGAGTGAATAAGCCATTCATTAAAAATGTAAGGATTGCCAAAGGTGCCGTACCATTGTACGATAAATTTCTTGTGGATGGAAAATTTGTAACCACCGGTATCAAATTCGACGTGAACAAAGCCACCATCAAAGCTGAATCGATGGGAACGATCAATTATGTTGTAAAAATGATGACCGATCATCCCGAATTAAAATTCTCAGTAGAAGGACACACCGACAGTGATGGAGAAGATGCTTCCAACCAAAAACTGAGTGAAGCCCGCGCCAAAGCAGTGCTTGAAACAATGGTAAAACTTGGAATTACTGCAGATCGACTGACATCAAAAGGGCATGGCGAAAGCAAACCTATGGTCGGAAATGACAGTCCTGAAGGCAAAGCACAAAATCGCAGGGTGGAGTTCGTGAAGTTTTAAAGAGAATCTGACATACCTCATGTTTTTGCGAAACCATTGGCCGGATGTATACTTCTTAATAATTACGAAAAACAAAAAAAAAATGAATACCAACATATTAATAATCAAGTCACTCTTTATTTTCCTTTTTGTATTGATAATCGCAGGGTCGATGCACGCACAGAATAGTTCGTGCAGCCAACTGGATGAAGCAAAAGTTGCTGAATTGCTGAAAGAAGCGGCAAGGCTGGAGCTAGCCGGAGATGAAGATGGTTCGCAAGCGCTGATGGAACAAGCAGCTCAACTCACAGATGCCGACTTGTTACAAGCAATAGAACAACCTATTCCTGATCCTCAGGGTTTATACTGTAAAGACAATCCAACCGTTCGTCATATCGCCTGTATTTTGAAACTCACTGCCAGGGTTGAGATGACAGGCAATGCTGACTTGTCTGCCCGTGGAATGAAACGTGCGCAGGAAGGTGTTGAATTGTGGACAACTCAGTTTGCCTACACCATCCCTCCGGTAGGTGATGAATTGTGTAAAGATTATCTGGCATGCATATTTAAAGCAATGGCACAGAGAGAATTGATAAATATTCCACACAATGAAGTGGACGATTTGCTTCAGGCCAAAGCTGACGAAATTTTGGAGAAAGGCTGCGAACCTTGCGAAACCAAATGGGTAGCTGTTGGTAAAGTTGATATTGAATGGACGAACGATGATGAACACGTAACAATTGCCGGCTATGCCCAGTGGCAAAACTTTCATTTGATTGCCAATCTATCGCAGTTGGAAGAAGAATGCATGCATCTCAATTATGATGACCGGCTGACATTTCCATACGCATGTGATGGGGGAGTGGTGTCGCACAAAGGAGGTAAAATTCAAAAATCCTTGCATATGACTGATGGCGATCAGACTTTTGCAAAAGAAATGGTTGACGCCGACCTAATCATTTGTGCATCAAACACTATCGCTCCAACCGATCTTAGTCTCCACGCATATCTTGGTTTTGATGAACATGGTCAATCAGTTGTGATTTCATTGGCTAATCAAACTACGGCCATCAAAGCAAGAAGACCTTTTACAGTAAGTGCAATTGTTACCAATGATGAAATCCCTTCTTACAAGGCCAATTTTAAGTTTATGTTTTATCCGATAAGTGCTTGGGAATTATCTGAATAGCATTGAAATTTATTATTTTATATATCTATAAAACAATTAAAAATGAGAAAAACAATTTTAACGGTAGTAGTTATCGCTATTACAATGTTGGGCTTCGCCCAAAATGAAGACTACATGAATCTGAAACAGTTCGATGTAAAGTCTGGAAAAATCGAATACAAAATCGAAGGTAAAACAAAAGGTACGAAGACACTTTGGTTCGACGATTACGGTCGTTATCAATACGAGTACACGGTCACAACTACCAAAATGTTTGGAATGACATCCAAAACCGAAAGCCTGAAAATCAGAGATAAAGAATGGATGTATGACATCAATTTGGTTGATAAAACCGGTACAAAAATGCATATTGACCAGGCTAATAAAATGCTCAATAGCGTTACAGATGCGACCACAGATGCACAGCTAAAGAAATTTGGCGAAGACGTACAAAAAGATATGGATATAAAGGATGGTGGTACTGAATCCATTCTTGGCAGATCATGTAAAGTCACTACAAGTGGAAAACTCAATTCAAAAACATGGGAATACAAGAGAATTTTTCTTAAAACTACTGCAGATTTAGGCGGAGTACTTGGATCATCCAATGAAGAAGCGATTTCGTTTGAGGAAAATATTTCGATTCCTGCATCAAAATTTTCTGTTCCTTCCGGAATCGAAATCCAGGAAATTGATTTGAACAATTTGTATGGAGGAGAAACAGAAGAATAAGATTTAAGAACATTTTTCGAATAGGAGTTTTCTCGTTGGAAACTCCTTTTTTTTTTTGACTTTTAATGCATTTGCTTAGTTTTGTTTGAATAAATCCTTAAACATGAGAAAATATTTTTTGCTTTTTCTGATTCATATACTTTTTGTTATAACCGGACAATCCCAGTCTGAAAAAATTGAAAATGAGGTTGTTGCCTATTATAAAATAACGATTGAGTATCAATTTGATGGGTCTGAGAAATTGCATTTCTTTGCCCGTTGGGACAGTGTGAAAGTACATCTGAGCAAGCATTTTCAGTATTTTGAGGGTGATATTACCATGAAATCCAAAAAACTGGACTCAAAAGGGAATCCTTTAGATGTACCATATATCGACCTATTGCAGTCTGATGATGCGATCAAACTCTCTTGGTTAAAAAGTGGCGAAGTTCCGGATAGTTGCAGCATTGTTTTTGGGAACGAGATCATGTCTCAAAGTGCTGCCAATGCAGCTTTTAACTGGATCGATGGTTATTATCTTCCACCTCAACTTACTTATTATGAGGAGGATGTGAAAATTGAGGATGATGTAATTAAACATGGGTATTATTTCGAATGGGCTTTTGATGTGCGTGTCAGGAATTCAGACAAAGTAAAACCGGATTATCTGGTTTCCACCTATAAACGTTATGAGAATATCATAAAAAAATGCAAGTCAGAATATCCGAACGAGAATTGTGGAATGATTGTTCTGGATGGGAAAATGGGTCAGCCGAATGTACGTAAATTAAAAAATGGAAACTCATTTCGTATTTCCAAAACCAATTTTGCTGGTGCTGAGCACACCGTTACTTTTGAAAAAATCGGAGACTGAAATAGATTGTATTGACTTAAACTGTTTATAAATTTCTTATAATGAGTGGTTTATATTCTGGTTGCTTTCGTTCATTAGCATCCATGCAATGTGCCTCAATTATTCGATTATCTTTGCCGCTCATTTAAAATTTACGTATGATTTCAATTGATGGCCTGACGGTTGAGTTTGGCGGAACCACTCTTTTTAAAGATATTTCATTCGCAATCAACGAGAAAGACCGCATAGCCCTAATGGGAAAAAACGGAGCCGGAAAGTCAACCATGCTGAAAATCATTGCTGGTGAAAAAGCCCCGACACGTGGTAGGGTTTCAACTCCAAAAGACAATGTGGTGGCTTATCTGCCCCAGCATCTGATCACAGATGACCAATGTACAGTGTTTGAAGAGGCCGCCAAAGCCTTTGCTGAAGTATTGGGTATGGAGCAGGAAATCAATACTTTAAATGAACAGCTCTCCTCCAGGACTGATTATGAATCAACTGAGTATTACGATCTTATTGAACAATTGGCTTCGCTTAGCGAGAAGTTTTATTCGATTGCTGAAACCAATTATGATGCTGAAATTGAAAAAATCTTGCTTGGTTTGGGATTTCTCCGGACTGATTTTAACCGTCCCACAAGTGAATTCAGTGGTGGCTGGCGCATGCGAATCGAACTGGCTAAGATATTGTTGAAAAAACCTGATCTGATTCTGCTCGATGAGCCTACGAATCACCTTGATATTGAATCAGTTCAGTGGCTCGAGGATTTTCTGGTTAACAGCGCCAAGGCTGTTATGATCATTTCACACGATAAGGCATTTGTGGATAATATCACAACCAGAACTATTGAGTTGACGATGGGAAGAGCCTATGATTACAAGGTAAATTATTCAAAATACCTTGAACTTCGGCAGGAACGCCGTGAACAGCAACAAAGGCAGTTTGACGATCAGCAAAAAATGATTGCTGATAATCAGGATTTTATTGAGCGTTTTAAGGGGACTTATTCCAAAACAAATCAGGTTCAGTCGCGGGTTCGTATGCTTGAAAAACTTGAACTGGTTGAGGTGGATGAAATTGATACATCAGCTTTGAAACTCAGATTTCCGCCATCACCAAGATCAGGAAGCTATCCTGTTATAGCTGAGCATATTACAAAGAAATATGGTGACTATACCGTTTTCTCAGATGCATCGTTTACGATTCAGCGTGGCGACAGAGTCGCTTTTGTTGGCAAAAATGGTGAAGGGAAATCAACTCTCGTCAAAGCCATAATGAGTGAAATTGATTTTGATGGAAAGATGACACTTGGTCACAATGCCATGATTGGTTATTTTGCTCAGAATCAGGCATCTATTCTGGATGAAGAGAATACAGTTTACAATACAATTGATGATGTCGCTGTTGGCGATATCCGGACAAAAATCAAAGATTTACTGGGTGCTTTTATGTTTGGTGGCGAAAGCTGGACCAAAAAAGTGAAGGTTCTGTCGGGCGGTGAGCGTACCCGACTAGCCATGATTAAATTGCTGCTCGAACCCGTTAATCTTCTTATTCTCGATGAGCCTACCAACCACCTTGATCTCAGGACAAAGGATATTTTAAAGACAGCTTTGATGGATTATGACGGAACGCTGATCGTTGTTTCGCATGATCGCGATTTTCTGGATGGTCTGGTTGGAAAAGTATTTGAGTTCGGAAACAAACGCGTGAAAGAGCATCTGAGCGGAATCAAAGAGTTTCTTGAAAAGAAGAAACTCGACAATCTGAAAGAGTTAGAACGCAATATTGCGAAATAATTACGATCGCGCTTCAGGCAAAATCAGGATAGAATACTTCGAGATACAGGTCCTCAACCTTTTTCCGGGCCCATTCGGTTTTGCGCAAAAAGGTGAGACTCGATTTCACACTGGGATTTTCGTTGAAACAACGGATCGGTATATGATATCCCAATTGCTCCCATCCGTAATAGGCAACGAGTTCATTCACAATTGTTTCGAGTGTTTTCCCATGTAAAGGGTTATTCTTTTGCTCCATATTTGATCATGAAATTTAATTTGCGACTACAAAGTAAACACTTCTGAATGACGTGTGCGCGGCAATGCCAGCAATCGGGTCGATTTTGCCATGGAAATGTTTCTTTCCTGAAATGCCTTTTCTACCTCATTCAGAGCAAGTTCGGGGGTATTATTCTCTTTGCTGAGGTGGCATAGCAGGATATGGCTCAGGTTCTCAGAATAGTTCTCTGCAATAAACCTTGCAGTATGAACATTATCCATATGACCGGTTTCGCTTAATATTCTGTTTTTCAGTTCTTTGCTGTATCTGCCATTGATCAGCATCTCATAATCGTAATTTGATTCAAGTATCCAGGCGCTTGATTTTCTGAGGAAATCAGCGGCTTCAGACCCAATAAATCCGAGATCCGTTGCAATTACAAGTGACTTATTGTCTTTAACAATTTGATATCCAACGGGATCACTCGCGTCATGGGAAACCGGAAATATTCTGACAAGAAATCCGGCAATAGAAATTGTCTGATTTGAACTCAGCTGTTCGTGACATGCATAATCGATATTACCAGTAAAGCGGTTGTTCAAAATGCCTCGCCAGGTGCCTTCATTGGCATAAACCGGAATTCTGTAAAGACGGGTTAGTGCATTCAGGGCACGAACATGGTCGATGTGATCATGCGTAATAAAGACTGCCTGAATGTTTTCTATTTGAATACCAATGCCCTGCAAAGTTCGTTTCAGGTGCTGTCCGTTGATTCCGGCATCAATCAGGAAGCCCTTGTTTCCATTTCCGATATAATAAGAATTGCCGCTACTGCCACTTCCCAGACTGCAAAATTCGAA
>CAZVKW010000095.1:0-3927 GCA_964627945.1 uncultured Lentimicrobiaceae bacterium | reverse complement strand
CTTTCAATATCCGGCATTTTTACTGGAATTAACTGGCTGGTTGGTGTTTGGAAAAGCAATTACACAGCAGCTTCTATGGTAACTTCTTTGTTATTTATTGTTTTTGGTACTTTAATCTCAATCCGGGTTTTTTTTCCTATAAATCTGTGGATCAGAACTATTTCTATATTAATTTACTTTTCAATCATTGCATATTGTATCCAGGCAGTTTTTTCCTACGACAATTCCAAATCAGGAGAAATCCTTTTAAACCCTGGTTTAGACAATTATATTCTGAAACCATTCTCAGCAAGCTTGTTTTTTATCAGTGGCCTGAGTATTTTGTTAAATTATTGGCCAAATAAAAGGCTTGTGGTCCAACAAATTATAAGCATTCTTGGTTTTTTGGTTATGATTCTTGCTTTTTCAGTGCTGCTTGGATATATTTTTGGTTCGCCCATGATTATGGCAGGGAAACTGATGGCGATCAGCATCAATTCAGGAATAGGGTTTTTCTTTTTAGGAAGCGCAATTATCGGATTGGGAGGATCAAATACCCTTTTTGCCAAGCCATTTATTGGGGTGAGTTCAAGTGCATTGGTTCTGAGGGTTTTTCTACCATTAATCATATCCGGAATATTGTTCGAAGCATTTATGTATGAGTTGTTAACGCATTATTTTGCGCTTAATGCTGATCTTGTGATTAGTATATTAAAAACTACTTCGATCATACTGACATCTGTCATCATTGTTGCTGTATCAAGATTTGTTTTCAAAAAGGCTGATCTGGCTGAAAAGGAAAGACGCACTTCGGAGGAAAAGGTTCAGCAGGAACGGATTATGCTTAGAACACTGATCGATAATCTGCCCGATACTATTTATGTCAAAGACAGCCTTGGCCGCAAAATTCTTGCAAACAAAGCAGATGTTAAAGCGACCGGTTTCAGGGAAGAAACAGAAATATTAGGAAAAACCGATCTCGAGATTTTCAGGAAAGAAGATGGTGAACATGGATATGCTGAAGATCGACAGGTTATTGAATCCGGAATGCCATTGATTGATCAGGAAAATAATTATCTGGACAAAAACGGCAATGAGATTTGGCTTCGTACTTCAAAAATCCCGCTTCGTGATCCGGATGGCAAAGTAATTGGTTTGGTTGGTATCGGCCATAATATTACCGAAAAAAGAAAATATGAGGAAAAGATGCTTCTTCTGAATCATTCCATGAATAGTTTGAACGACTGCGTTTCCATTACCGATATACATGACAATATCATTTATATAAATGATTCATTTTGCAGGGTTTACGGTTATCAAAAGCAGGAATTGATCGGGAAGAATGTCACAATGTTACGACCTGAATCTGACGAAAATATTTCTGATGTGATTCTTCCGGCAACAATAAATGCAGGCTGGACTGGCGAAATCATTAATAAAAGAAAAGATGGTACTTTGTTCCCGGTATTGATTTCCACTTCTCCTGTGAAAAACGAAGCTGGCGAGATTGTTGCCTTACAAGGTATTGCCACAGATATTACCATTCGTAAAGAAATTGAGGAACAACTGGCTCGTCAGACAAAAGAACTGCTTGAACTGAATTCGACCAAAGACAAATTTTTCTCTATTATCGCTCATGATCTTCGAAGTCCGTTCAATGCGCTCATCGGACTTTCGGATTTATTGGCAAATAATTACCATGAATTGGAAGAGGCAGATGTAGAAGAAAGTATTAATGATATCTATGTTGCTTCAAAACAAGCATTTACCTTGCTCGAAAACCTCTTGGAATGGGCTCGTTCGCAAACCGGCAGAATGGAATATGAGCCCGTTGTGTTTAATCTTGTAGAGCTTGCAAATGAAACCATTTCACTTGCTTCGGCAGCAGCAGAGAATAAGGAAATACAATTATCAGTTCATGGGCCTGAACAACTGTCTGTTTTTGCTGATCGTAATATGATTTTTACGGTTTTACGGAATCTGGTTTCCAATGCCATCAAATTCACTCCCCTGAAAGGATCAATCAGGCTTCATCTTGAACAGACTGATAAAGAGATTATTTTCAAAGTTGAAGATTCCGGAGTGGGAATTTCAAAAGAAAATGTTGCCCGTTTGTTTCAGATCGATAAAACATTCAGCAAATACGGAACAGCCGATGAAAAAGGTACCGGTCTTGGGCTAATCCTTTGTAAAGAATTTGTGGATAAACACAATGGAAAGATCAGTGTGGAAAGCACGCCAGGCAAAGGAAGTACTTTCATTGTTTCTCTTCCAAAATAAAAGTTCTGACCCAGTATTCACAGCCTTTTCGCATCTTTGCAAAAATCAAATCAAAATCGTTTATGGAATTCAATCCCAATAGTCCGGCCAGCGGCAATGGTATATTCGGTTTACCCGAAGATCCTGATTCATCGAAATTTATTCTGATTCCAGTTCCCTGGGAAATGACCGTTAGTTATGGTGCGGGAACAGCTTTAGCACCACATTTCATGAAAGTTGCTTCGGCACAGGTTGATTTGTATCATCCGAACAATCCGGAATTATATCAGGAAGGCATCTTTATGGATGAATTCCCTGAAGAATTTGCGATGAAACATGATCAGTTACGACAGTTTGCGCTCGAAATCATTGAAGAAGCTTCGATGGAAGAAAGCGAACTCAGCGAAAAGAAGAAAGCATCTTATCTGTCAGCCATTGAGCATTTTACTGACGAGGTGAACCAGTGGTTATTCGATCGGATCGATTACTGGAAATCCCAATCGAAGGTTGTCGGACTCATTGGTGGCGACCACAGCATTCCGTTTGCCTACCATACCTGGCTGGCTGAACAAAAGACTGAATACGGAATTCTGGTTGTGGATGCACATCACGATCTTCGTGAGGCTTACGAAGGATTTGTTTATTCTCACGCTTCGATATTTTACAATGTATTGAAATACAGGAATGTAAAGAAACTGGTTCAGCTTGGAATCCGTGATTATTGTCACGAAGAAGCTGCTTATGCCCAGCGGATTGCTGAACGTTGCAGTACCTATTATGATCGTGATCTGAGCAAACGGAAATTTGAAGGTGAAAAATGGTCAGATATCTGTCAGGAAATGATTGATGCTTTGCCTCAGAAAGTGTATGTTTCGATTGATATCGACGGATTGGATACCAAACTTTGCCCAAATACCGGAACTCCGGTTCCGGGAGGATTGGAATACAATGAGTTAACCTATCTTTTGGATTTGTTAAAAGCATCCGGAAAGGAAATCATAGGATTCGATTTATGCGAAGTGGGTTATAACGAAAGCGACTGGGATGTGAATGTTGGTGCACGACTGTTGTATCATCTCTGTTCGGTTTGCTAAACCAGGATTCGGCTACTTATTATTTTTAAATGCTGACAGTCGCAAATATCAGCTAAATATAATACCACTCATTTATTTAATGGTTCAACATTGGTATAATGTATTATCGATTTCAAACAATAAAATCGTTTTACAAAGCAGCGCGCTGGCCTGATCAGGCGGCAGGCAGGTGGGCAAGTGAATTTCAAAATGGCAGAAAATCCGTCGAAGGCATCCCGACGCAGTCGGGAATGTTTTGTCTCGTCTTTTGGGACGAGACACTACTTCGACTGGATATTCGCCATTTTGGAAGAGCGCGCAGGGGCTTCGCCTGATCAATAGGTTTTATTCACCTATCAATTGATTTTAATCGGAGTTCATGAGATCGCTTCGCTCAGTAGGTCCTTTTGCCTTTCAAAAGGACAAAAAGGAACATTTCCTATTTTTTTACTTTTCTCATGAAAGAAAAGTAACAAAAGTTCTAGACTTATACCGATAAAATAGCTGTAATTGTTTAAAATGGGTGCCCCATATTAAACTCTAACAGCTATTAAATCGGCACTTTGAACGCAAAATCTACGAAGCTTGTCCGCCTGCGCGACCCAAGCCGGAGCGA
>CAZVKW010000094.1:4842-11871 GCA_964627945.1 uncultured Lentimicrobiaceae bacterium | reverse complement strand
CACAAACCAATCAGAAGTTGCTGCACCAATTAATTGATTATCAAAATTATATATATAGAAATCACGCGATGCCATCAGGCCTTCCGCGCCACGATGCCAGGTTTCAACAATCACTTTATCTTCCCAGCGAGGATATTCCATCATTTTCACTTCAAGCCTTCCCATGACCCAGATGGAATTTAACTGATCAATAAAATCATAGCCAAATCCAAGTGATCGTGAATGTTTCCAGGCTGATTCCTGCAGATACTGTGTGATGGCACGCATACTGAGTTTCCCTTTGGCATTCACATCCTGCCAGCCAACATTGAAGGTGTCACGACGAAAGTCGGGAGTTTGGGTCACATTTTCCATGACGAATACTATTCTTTTGCTTTATCCAGCCTGAGATTCTATCGATATAACGGTTGGTCGGTTGGTTTATTTTTTTGTCCTGAAAAGAGGCAAAGTAAAACTGAAAACACTTCCTTTACCAACTTCACTTTCCACCCAGATTTGTCCGCCCATCAGTTTAACAAATTCTTCAACAAGCACCAGACCTAATCCGGTACCAGGCTCATTATCAGTTCCTTTTCGTTTAATATTGTTTCCAATAACGAATATTTCGTAAAGATCCTCTTTAGGAATACCGATTCCCTGATCGAGGATTTGAACAGTCAGGCGGGCTTCATCTTTCCTGCAACGAATGGCAATTGTGCTTTCGTGCGAAGAAAATTTAATGGCATTTCCAATAAGATTCTGTAAGACAGAGGATAACAGATTATGGTCGGCAATTACATAGATACCCGGATCTGCATCCACAACGAGAGATTGATTTTTACTTTCGAGACGATTCTGAAGGATCGAATGGGTATTTTCAATAACTTCTTTAATATCAAACACTTCGGCCTTGTTCATGAGCAATCCACGCTGTGAACGGGCCCATTCCAAAAGATTTATCAGCAGATTATACGCATTTTCGCTGCTGATTTTAATGGATCTCAGAATTTCTGTCTTTTCTTCCTCAGTAAGATGGGTGTCCTGCATATTCATCAGGTCCAGATAACCTTGCAGGATATTGAACGGTCCCCGAAGATCGTGCGATATTACGGAGAAAAGCTTGTCTTTGGTCTGATTTATTCTGGTAAGTTGCTCTGTTTTCTCCTCCAGCAATTGATTTTTCTCATCTATTTCCCTGTTCTTATGAAGAATATCATTGTTGACAATATGCAACTTATGATTGATAAATTTTTGTTTTCGAATTGAGCGTAAGATGTTGAATACTAGTAATATAAAGAGTATTACAGCAATCATTGACCATAAAATGATAATCCGTTGATTCTGGATAACTTTCTGATCCAGTCTGTTGCGTTCAATAAGTGATTGATTCAGAGCATCTTTCTTTCTTGATTCGTAAATGATTTCAAGTTCGGATATACGGTTGAGGTTGTTTTCGTTATATACTGAGTCTTTAAGGGTATGCAATATTTTAAGATGGGAAATCGCTTCAAGATAATTCTTGTTGGATGAATCCGCAACAAATAATCCTTTTTGTGCGTTTACCTGCCAATCGATAGCCCCAATACTCTCCGCAATCCTTAAGCCTTCATCAAGTAATTTGTATGTTGAATCAAACTTTTTGAGCTCTAAATAAACTAAACCCTTGTTGATTAAAACTGCTGAATATGCATAGAGATTGGAATTTTGTAGATTCAAAGCAATTGCTTTGTCATAGTATTCCAAAGATTTTATGAAATCTTTTTTTGCATAATAAACATTGCCAAAATTAATAAGCATGACAATCTTAGAGAAACTGTTTTCATTTTCAGGGATAAGCTCAAAAGCGGATTTGTAGTAATAAAGTGCAGAATCCAGATTTCTATATCCATTTTCATAAATAAGACCAAGGTTTGAAAGTATGACATTGCGCAGATCAAGATTTTTAAGAAGATTATCATATCGCGAGGCCGTAAAATAAAATGCCTTTGCTTTATCAGGTTTATTTAAGCTATTATATGTGTTTCCAATTCCGATAAAAGAATAAGTCATTCTAAAGCTATCTTTTGCCATTTCCTGCTGCTTAAGCGCTATAAGTTGATGTTCGAGAGCGATTTCTGACCTTCCTAGCATACTATAAACTGCTCCGATGTCGAAATGAGCCTTATTTGATGATCCAATCAGGTTGTTTTTTTCAGAAATTTGAATAGCCTCGTTTAAGTATGACAAGGCTGAATCCAATTCACCTCTTAATTTATTATAAACTCCTATACTTATTGCAGAATTAGCCCAGATTCGTTCAATCTTGTTTTCTGAACTTAGTTTATATGCTTTTCGAAACCAATAAATTGCAGAATCACTTTTTTTAATTTGATTTAGCAATGCTCCTGTTGCATTGTAATAATCAGCTTTTGCCGCTAAATTGTCAGTTCTCAAAACTGGTGATGCTTTTTCGAGATAAAATGATACGGAATCTGTATTCGATTGCATATATTTAAATGAATATAGTGCAAATGCCTGATAAACATCATTTTGATCGTGGGAGGTATTAATAACATTAAAAAGGCTGTCATAATTCCAGGCAGGTAACTGTGATGTAACAGTTAATGGAAAAAAAAGCAAGATAATCCAGCCAATTCTGTATCTAAGATGTTTCATCAAATGGATCGTTTTTCGCTTTCGGTTAAAATTAAAGCATTTGTGATCTAATAACAAATTGTATTGATTTAACAAAGTCTTATTGTTGAGCCTTTGCTTTGTAAAAATAATATATACAACAAAAAACCGCCCAATCAGGCGGTTTTTTTGTGATTTAATGTTCACATACCAAAGACCTCAGAACAAACATCAGCCGGTAGTTCAAAGCCCACATAAGAATATTCCGATTGTTCAACCGTCACCTCGGTTTCGTACCAAGTGTTTTCAAAATATACACCAACTACATAGGTTTCGCCAATCGTAACATCACAAATATTTGCATATCCGTTTGCCATTTCGGCATAGCGCCAGTTGTAGCTATCCAGTGTTCTGAAATAAGCCCCAAACGACGGTCTGATAACCACATCGGGATTACTGGCACAATAGGCTTCAACATCAATAGTTATACTTGAAGTAGGAGTAGGATTGCTCACTTCTACATATACTGGTGTATTTACATCACAAAGATTCTGAATATAAGTAGGGTTATTCACAACGCTGAGATTGTTGATTTCCTCGTTCCAGTCAATATATACCGGAACACCTGATGGTACATAAGACGTATATACAGGATCAGTGCCACAAACCCACATTGAAACAGTTTTCATATAGGCATTGTCAGCTTGCCTGTACATGGTGCCATACATCATATAGCAGTCGCAAACCGGCTGGTCGAGATTAAAATAAATTGCAACACCACTTGCACAATTTTCACTGTAGAACCAGTCGAAATTGTAGTAGGATAGATGGGTCAATGGTGTTTCTAAATGCAATTTCCCATCAGTTTCGGTCACGGTGATGGTAGATTCTTCTTTCCACATCCCGGTTAATTCGTCGTAACTCCAGAGTTGAATATCATCTCCGGATAAAACCTGCGCCTGTGTTTCAGGATTATAGGTCTGAGCTGATACCTCTGCTTTCAGGGTAAGGACTCCGTTTGTAAAGGTAGAAGCGATTCTGCCAGACTCATCACTGATCTCAATGGCTACGAAGCCAGCCGAATAGAACATTCCATCTTCCGAACTGCCATCAATACGGGTGACATTTGTTGTAAGTCCGCCTGGAAATGCAGCAAGCGCTTCGGGATCTGTATTATCAAAATGAACAAGTATCACATTCAATGAGCCCTGCAAAGGATTTCCGAACACATCCTTTATAACGATACCTTCCGGAATGGTCAGGCTGGCTTTACCGTCCGCTGTTGTAACAATGATTTCTGATTCAACCATTCCGGAACCATTGCTTAATCCGGCGTTTGGTTGCTGTATAACACTTACTCCTGATGGAGGCTGTTCAAGATTAACCATTTTGATAACAACAAAGTTGCGTCCTTCATTGGTAATCACAATATGCTGACTGGTAGCCAGATATCCATCATGTTCAACAACAATATTAAATGAAATTGGATTGCTTTCAGAAGGTGTATAAGCGGTATTAGGCTGCAGACCAAGGCTAAGAAAACCGTTTTGTGACATATATACATAATCATTGTGCTGCATCCCTGTAATATCTATCAGGCCGTCGCGATCTTCGCCCGTTATGGTGGCTTTTACCGAAATAGATCCATCATGACCAACAAGATTGCCTGTGGAGGCATCAACCAATTGAACATCAATCGTTGTTTTAATAAGGTTGTAATCAATAATGATTTTTACGCCATCGGTAATATTTTCGAACTTATTACAGCCACTCTGTGGCATGATTGAGAATACCGTAAGGAAAGACAGAAAGAGAATTCGTGATATTATTTTGAATTTCATGATATTACAAATTGATTGTTAGAGAATTCGAATGGATAATTGAAAATTTACCATCGGGTAAATAGTAAAGAATGAAAGGTTTTTTTCGAGTGTAGCTTCCTGTTCTGCTGATGCTGTTGGTGTAAGCATTCCGGAAGCAGTAAGTGTAACATCAGGCGCACCATGATACAAGGCCCCGACTTCAAAAGCAAATGAAACAATTCCATTTCTGGCAAGTGAGCGGCCAAATCCAAGTCCGGCATAAGGAGATATTTTTAATCCGGGATTGACTTTGAAACCAAGTGTGCCTACCTGCTCAGGGCTTGCTTCAATATCGCCAATCATATATGTTCCTGTCGGGATTCCTTCAAGTTCCATTTCAAATCTGTTGAAATAGGCACCACCAGTAATATATATTGGTCTGGCAATGTGATAATTAAGTTGTAAAGAATATCCACCAAGGACTAAACTGTTCAAAATCTGAACATCATCAAAACTGACAGCATTTTTGGGCAAGGAATATTGTAAGTAGGATCCTCCGACACGAACATGGAATCTTGGAGTAATTGCTACAATAACTTCACCACCCGGACCAAAAGTTCCGGCTTTAAATCCGATACCAAATCCGATCCGTTCACGAGATGTGCCTGAGATCATTACAGAACTGGTATCCGAAACAGTGCTCTCCTGTGCAGATAGGTCTGCAAAAAATAGACCCTGCAGCAAAAGCAGTGTAAATAATACAGTTTTCTTCATACAGCGTTTTTTTGTATGTTTTTTTGTTGTAAGCATTACAAAACTACTGCTTTTTATCCAACTAGTCAATGAGTATATTTCGCCATTTATGGACTAAGTAATTAAGTGATAAATTATGTAAATATTTGTTAATGTTGCAGTTATATTTTTCATTTAAAAAATTGATTACCTTTGCAGCGCAAATCAAACAATTGTGAATGAAGTTTGAACTGAAAAAGTATCGTTCATCCCTGCTGGTTTTGCTGCTGTTCTTGTTCCCATTCGCCTGTACAGGCCCCGTAAATGAGGAGGATAGCGAAGCATTATTGGGCGAAGAATTCGTTACAAATATTCAAACGAACCTGGTGGATTCAACCAATAGCCTGAAGACCGTAACTGATCGCAAGAAACTGATCGCTGTAACGAATTTCAACTCCCTGAATTACTATATCTATCGGGGTGAGACCATGGGTTATCAGTATGAGATGCTCCGTGCTTTTGCTGATCATCTTGATGTTGCACTCGAAGTGCGTGTTGAAGCCGATCTGACAAAATGCCTTGAACTTTTATATGAAGACAAGGTTGATCTGATAGCTGTTGGAATGACAGCCACAACAAAACGCATGAAATGGTTCGATTTCTCTGATCCCTTGATTATCACCCGGCAGGTACTGGTGCAAAAACTGCCAAAAAACTGGCAACAGATGCGAACGCTCAACGAAATAGAATCCAATCTGCTTAGGAGTACTGTTGAGTTGGGTAAAAAAGCCATCCATGTAAATGCGGGAAGTCCGTATAAACGTCGTCTTGAAACCATTTCAAACGAAATTGGAGATACCATCTATGTGATGGAGGATAAGCGCGAAGTGGAAGAGCTTATCGAAGCCGTGGCCAAAGGTGAGATTATGTATACCATTGCAGATGAGTATCTTGCGATGGCGAACAAACAGACTTATCCTGAAATAGATTATGAAATGCCGGTCAGTTTCGATCAAAAGATCGCCTGGGCATTTAAAAAAGAGAAAAACAATGAGCTGCGTGATGAGATGAATAACTGGCTCAAAGTCTTTAACCGAAGTGCACAATCAAAAGCTATTTTCACAAAATATTTCCAGAGTTTACGCTTGAAAAATATACTTCAGGGAAGCGATGAAATCAGTGGTTCCGGACATCGGCTCTCTATTTATGATCAGGTTATCAAAGATGTTGCAAATGAAATTGGCTGGGACTGGCGCTTACTGGCCTCACTGGTTTACCAGGAATCAACCTTTAAACCGGATGCGGAAAACTGGACTGGTGCCTACGGACTCATGCAACTCATGCCTTCGGTTATGCAGCAGTTTGGAATTGATGCAAATTCATCGCCTGCCGAACAAATTAAGGTTGGAGGAAAGTATATTCAGTATCTCGACCGTCTGATTCCTGAATCAGTGACTGATTCACTCGAAAGGTCCAAATTTGTCATCGCAGCTTATAATACCGGTATTGGCCATGTGCTTGATGCGAGGCGTCTGGCTGAGAAATACGATAAAAACCCGAATATCTGGACTGATAATGTTGACTTTTTTGCCCTGAATAAGTCGCGACCTTCTTTCTACAACGATCCGGTAGTATATTATGGTTATGCCCGGGGCGAGGAAACCTACGCTTTCGTCAGCGAAATTTTCGAACGCTTTGAAAACTATAAAAACCTGATCAAATAGATTTATTCTGTTTCGATAAACAGAATACTTCCGCAATCAGTAAGCGGTTCAGAACTGATTTCTTTCAGTGTAAATCCTTGTGAATGAATGAATTCAATAAGAATCCGTTTCTCTGGAAGTTGATTAATACTTCCGTTTACATATAAAATTTTGTCCGAAATCCCACAGCATCCACCAAA
>CAZVKW010000094.1:0-4742 GCA_964627945.1 uncultured Lentimicrobiaceae bacterium | reverse complement strand
CCTTTTGTGAAATGTATGTGATGATCAATCAGCCAGTTCTCCCAATTTTCCGGAATATTTTTTGCCGTGATCAGTCGGTTTCTATGCTTGAAAAAGTAAATATCAGGATGTGCCGAAATACTCTCATATGCATTTTCCTGTGGATCAAGAAAAAGTACATCTCCCAGATTCTCAAGGTAGTTTTTTGCTTCAATAGAAAGGCGTGAATCGGCAATGATTTTCATGCATTGGCGGTTTTTTCAATTCTGAAATTCCTTCCTGAAAGCGTTTTATCTGTTTTGAACGCGATTTTCTGAAAGTTCTGAAGAAGCAGTTTCTTGTTTTTTCCTTCATATCCGACAGCAAAATTCAGTTGTGAAGGGTGAACAAAAATATTCATTGATTCATTTACAGTATTTTGAATCGAATTTTTCAAATTCCTGCGCCATATTTCGGTCATAACCAATTCCAGAAAATTGGGATGATAAGGTCCGGCAAGAAAATTTCCACGATCAAAATCCTCATTGCGGTGCAATCCGATCCGGATTACTTTCACAGCTGCTTTTTCGAACATCAGAAACAAATCAGCTGACAGTTCCACAGCATTTTCCAGAGGCAGTGGATGATATTCATTTGAAAGAAACTGTCTGCCAAGCAATGTATTACGAATTACAAGACAAGGATAAATCCGGGTTTCATTTGCCCCAAGTTCAATGATTTTTTGTGCTGTCATTTTACTTTTTTCAGGAGTATCTCCCGGCAGACCGATCATCATTTGCAAACTAAGTTTGAACCCAAATTGAAGAATGAGATTGGAAGCTACTTCAACATCTTTGACCGAATGGCCTCTTTTACTGGCATCAAGAACTTCATCATCCAGCGACTGAGCCCCAAGTTCGATCGTTGTAACACCGTTTTCTTTGAGTAATTGCAGGTTTTCTTCATCAATATAATCCGGCCTTGTACTGATTCTTATGCCATTTACTTGTGCATTTTGAATAAATGGGAGCACAGTTTTCAAATATTTCTCCTGAGTTTGTAGCGGAAGTCCGGTGAAAGTTCCCCCAAAAAACGCAATTTCTACCTCCCTGTCAGTAGCTGTGAAACTGTTCAGATGGCTTTCGATATGCATCAGAATTGTCTCAGGATCAGGAAGTTTATCTTGTCCTGAAATCTGTCTTTGATCACAAAAACTACACTGATGCGGGCAAGCCAGCTCCGGCATGAAAATTGGTATGTTGTAATGTCTTGTCACAAAACAAAATTGGACATTTCTTACTAAAAATCGTTAAATTTTCAATAATTTTGCAGATTCTAAGTTAATCCATCAACGTACATTTAAATTTATAGACAATGAGTAGAAAACAAAGTTTGTTGCAAACCTTGCGCCAGATTGCCATCATCATGATGATCGGACTGGTAACATTAGGGGGTGCTACCTCATGCAAAAGCAAAAAGAAACTGGCTCAGGAACAGGCTGCTGCTGAATATGCATCGAAGATTGCACAAGCAAAAAAAGATCTGAACGCCATCCTGAATGATGAGACCAACTGGTCGCTGGACGAAAAAGAACAGCGCATCAACGCCATCAAATCATGGAATCTGGAAGATACCGAGGTGAAGAGCCTCATCGACAAAGCCGAAGACAAGCTCGCACGTGAACGTGCCGATGCTGTTCGTAAAGCTGAAGAAGAAAGGTTGAAGAAAGAGGAAGATGCCCGTTTGAAGGCAGAAGCCAGCAAATACGATAATCTTGAAAACAATTTCCGGTCAATCGCTGCATCACCTGATGCTGTTACCGCAAACGAAAAGATTGCCCGTACAATGCAGATGTTTTCTTCACCGGATGTTCCTGTGTTGATTATCATTAGTCAGGCCGGAGGATTCAACGATTATGATCGTCCGACCACCATCAGCAAATACCTCGATTACCTGAAAGACCAGAAAATTTACAACAACCGGGTTCAGCAGGTGAAGTATGACGGCAACAATAAAATCACGGAGTTGGAACTGATTAAAAAGTAAGAAAATGAGAAAAATAAGCACAATTATCGCCATTCTGTTCAGTCTGGCACTCGGATATACAGCTCAGGCCCAGGCTCAGGATGAAATCAGTCCCGAACGCAAGCAGGCGATCGACAGCCTTGCACTCGAAAAAGTGCGCGATTTGAGCAAATATGTTAGCATCATTGGCAATAAATCGACTCCCTGGAGCGAAGCCAACCGTGTGATCGACCGCGCTGAAGAACTCTTTATGGCCGGAGCCGAAATGGGCGTTAGCAGCCTCGCCGGTCCTCAGGTGAAATATTACAAGGTTCGCCAGTATTTTGAAAGATTGATGCGATTGAACTACGATCGCGTTGAAATTGAATGGTTTAAGATTGAATATGTAAGCGATCTGCAACGTCAGCCCGACGGAACTTATGTGGGTGTTATCACGATCTTCCAGAAATTCAGCGCTTATGATAAAGAAGGTGGATTGGTGTATGAAGATACAACCAAGAAAGACATCACTGTGTATGTGAAACGCAAGGAAACACAAATTGGCGGCCGTATCATCGGTTTCTGGGATGTGTTGCTCGGCGATATCCGCGTGAAGGAAACCAAAAAATAATTTTCTCTGTTTTAAGAGCTTAAACCCTGTCTGGTGGAAACATCGGGCAGGGTTTTTTATTCCTGATTCAATATTATTTAATGATAAAGAAATGTAAATCGAAGACAATTTCCTTTTCGATTAGTATCTTTGAAATAGAAATCAATTGAAAACACTAAAACAAACCAAATGCAAACTATCATCGGATCAGGCGGTGCCATCGGTACCCCGCTCGCAAAAGAACTTACGGCTTATACAACTGATATCAGACTCGTGAGCCGGAACCCCAAAAAAGTAAATGAAACCGATCAGCTTTTCCCGGCTGATCTCACAGATTCACAACAGATTGCGAAAGCAATCGAAGGCAGTGATGTTGTATATGTCACCATCGGATTCGAATACAATCTCAAAGTCTGGCAGAAGGTATGGCCGCCATTTTTACAATCAGTGATTGATGCCTGCATCCTCCACGGCTCGAAACTGGTATTTTTCGACAATGTGTATATGTATGCTCCCGAAGCAATTCCATTTATGACCGAAGAATCTCCTCTCCGACCATCTAGCCAAAAAGGAAAAGTAAGGCTCGAACTGCACGAAATGATTATGAAAGCTGTGGCTGAAGGCAAACTGAACGCTGTAATCGCGCGGGCGGCTGACTTTTATGGTCCGGACAACCGCAACAGTGCCATGGGAAGCATGATAGCAGAACGTTTTTTACAAGGCAAAAAAGCCCAGAATATGGGCAAGGCAGATGCCATTCACACTTTTACATTTACACCCGATGCCGCCAAAGCAACGGCACTTTTAGGAAATACCGCCGATACCTGGAATCAGGTTTGGCATGTTCCCACAACACGCGAACGACTCACTTTCGATCAGTGGATCAGGCTGGTTGCCGCAGAAACCGGTGCAAAACCTGAATATCAGCAGGTTCCTGTCTGGATGCTGAAGCTATTGGGAATTTTCATTCCGATGTTGCGTGAATTACCAGAAATGATGTACCAGTTCGACCGCGATTATGTTTTCGACAGCAGCAAATTTGAGAAACGTTTCGGTATTACTGCCACACGACCGGCCGAAGGAGTGAGGAGAATGATTAGTAGTATGAAGAAATAGCCTTCATTCAAACAAAATATGAGAACACTGGTATTTTGTATTTTACTTTTTTCTGCCTCATTATCAGTTAGATCGCAAAACGATTCAATTGTTAACAAGGATATCGAACAACCTTTTATTAAAATCGAACAAATGCCCGAATTTGTTGGCGGTTCACAGGCATTAATGAAATTTGTTCATACTCTGGCAGTTTATACGGATAAAGCAAGGGCTGACAGCGTTACTGGCATTGTATTCATGTCCTTTACTGTCGAGACTGATGGATCATTAAAAAATCCAAAGATTCTAAGGGGTTTACACAAAGATCTGGATAGTATCAGTCTAGAGATTATTCGTAGTATGCCAAAATGGATACCAGGTAAAATTAGTGGGAAGTTGACCGCAGTGCAGTTCAATTTACCAATAAAATTCCTGCTCAGTCAGGATCCCGGAGCGAAAACACCAATTCCATCGTCATATTGGAGGGAAACAGGTAAGACATTGTTTATGCAGGAATGTTCCGTCAGGTTTAAGAAAAGTACGGATGATTGCGAATGCTGGTACAATTTCATCTTATGGAACTATAACTCTCTGAAATTATATGATTTAGATTTGAAACTCATGTTTGAGAAGTTTCAGTGTGATTGAAAAGATTCATTATTAAAGCAACAATCAGCCAATCTGTTTGTTAACCGAAAAATGACATTATGGAGCAAAAATTGAATGCATCGCGCAAACAGCAGCTTTTTCTGTTTCTTTCGGCCATCTTCCTCACAAACGCCCTCGTGGCTGAATTTGCCGGAGTCAAGATTTTTTCTCTGGAGAAACTGCTCGGTTTCGCACCGGCACAGATTCCCTTTTTTGGCGGACAGAAATTGGATCTCAATCTGAGCGTGGGCGTCATCATCTGGCCGCTGGTTTTTGTGATCTCCGACATCATCAACGAGTATTTTGGTCGCGAAGGAGTAAAACGAATCAGTTTTATTGCCGCCGGAATGATCGCCTGGTCATTCATCATTGTGTTGGCCGGAACAGAAGTCCCGCCGGCTGAATTCTGGCTCAAACTCAACAGTGT
>CAZVKW010000093.1:10458-11914 GCA_964627945.1 uncultured Lentimicrobiaceae bacterium | reverse complement strand
TGACCCGAACAAAATCGAAAAGTAATCCCGCGAAAAAACACGGAAATATTCCGTTGTAAAATGCTTATAATCAATAAAAAAGGCCTCTTATTCAGAGGCCTTTTTTTATTTAGGGAAATTCTGATTATAAGATCAGCATGGCATCGCCATAAGTGAAAAATCTGTATTTGTTTGTTACAGCCTCTTTGTATGCTTTCATTAGGAAATCATATCCGGCAAAGGCCGAAACCTGCATCATCATAGGTGATTTCGGAAGATGGAAATTCGTCACCATCGCATCAGCCATTCCAAAATCATAAGGAGGGAAAATGAATTTATTCGTCCATTGCTTCACCGGTTTAATACGGTTTGGCATTGTTACGGCCGATTCAAGTGCCTTCATCGTTGTTGTTCCGATTGCTACAACCGAATTGCGACGGGCTTTTGCAGCATTGATGATTTCGGCATTGTCAGCATCAATAAACATTTCCTCTGAATCCATTTTGTGTTTTGTAAGATCCTCCACCTCAATGGTCCGGAAGTTTCCCATGCCTGTGTGCAAGGTAACTTCAGCAAAAGAAACGCCAATGATTTCGAGTCGTTTCATCAGTTCACGGCTGAAGTGAAGCCCGGCTGTCGGGGCAGCAATCGCACCTTCATGCTTGGCATAAATAGTCTGATAACGTTCTTCGTCTTCAGGTTCAACTGCCCGATCGTGTATTTTAGGAAGCGGAGTTTTTCCGAGTCCCTGAATGGTTTTCTTAAACTCTTCATAAGGACCATCAAACAGAAAACGAAGTGTACGTCCACGTGAAGTGGTGTTATCAATTACTTCGGCAACCAATGAATCGTCATCACCGAAATAGAGTTTGTTTCCAATGCGTATTTTTCGGGCCGGATCGACCAGAACATCCCACAAACGGCTTTCCCGGTTGAGCTCACGAAGCAGAAAAACTTCGATTTTGGCACCCGTTTTTTCCTTTTCGCCGTACATACGGGCCGGAAAAACTTTTGTATTGTTCAGTACGAATACATCACCATCCCTGAAATATTCAAGAATATCCTTGAAAATACGATGTTCAATCGTCTGATCTTTACGGTTTAAAACCATCAGACGCGATTCATCCCTGTTTTTGGGAGGATGACTTGCAATAAGATTTGGGGGCAGGTTATACCTGAATTGAGATAACTTCATAAGTTTTGCTATTATTTCCAACAAGATTTAAAACAAATCCACATCCTTTCTAAGCGCAATTTCGATAGGAGTTGCAAATTTAACCCAGCGAGGAGGCGAAGTCAAGGAAAATCTTCATATTTAGGTAATAAACTACCTAATCTGACGAAATTTAAGAATTATTAAGGGAAAATTCATGGATTACAGCTTCCCTGAACTGTTCAATGGTCATCGCATTTTCAACTGTGTATGATCCGATCGCAGTCCGGCGGAGTTTGGTCAGACAGGCTCCGTTTTGCATGG
>CAZVKW010000093.1:0-10358 GCA_964627945.1 uncultured Lentimicrobiaceae bacterium | reverse complement strand
TCAAGTTCTTCCTGACTGATCTTGTCCGTCGGGAAACTGGCATCCGGCTCAGTCTCCATATCATATGACGGAGTAGAATATCCGAGCAACATGGTTCCCGTATACACCTTATCCATATCCTGTAAAGTCTGGATTTTCTTGGTCATTTTCCCGGTACAGATCAACAAAAGTCCGGTTGCCAAAGGATCCAGTGTTCCGGCATGACCAACTTTCAGCTTTTTAATGTTCAGAGCGCGTTTAAGAAACGACCTGACAAAATTCACTGCATCAAAAGAAGTCCAGTCTAAAGGTTTGTCGATGAGGAGCAATTCTCCTTCTTCAAATTGGAATGCCATCAGACAATTGCAAGTTCATATCCGAGCGCAAGCATGATGAGGATAGCTGCACCAACGATGATGCGGTAATATCCAAACCATTTAAAACCATAACGGGTTAACAGCCCGATAAAGGTTTTGATTGCCAGCAAAGCGACGATAAAGGCTACCACATTGCCAATGAGCAGAATATCGATATCATCGGGACTGATTGTCTTATAATTTTTAAGAAGCTTATAGGCTGATGCAGCAAACATGGTTGGAACAGCCAGAAAAAACGAGAATTCGGCAGCCGCTTTTCGATCCAGTTTTTGGGTCATCCCCCCGATAATCGTAGCTGCGGAACGTGAAACACCCGGTATCATGGCGATACACTGAAAAAAACCAATTTTCAATGCAGATGGATAACTCAATGTGGCATCTGTTCTCGGATTCTTAAACCATTTGTCAACAAATACGAGAATAATTCCTCCTAAAACAAGCATAACTGCCACAACAACAACATTTTCGAGCATACTATCGATAAAATCACTGGCCAGAAAACCGATCACAGCAGCTGGAAGGAAGGCAACAAACAGTTTCAGATAAAAATCGAAAGACTGAAAAAAACGTTTCCAATAAAGTACAATCACAGAAAGAATAGCCCCAAACTGAATGTTAACAGTAAAAGCTTTTACAAAATCGTTGATTTCCATCCCCAGTAATTCCTGGGTAATCATCATATGTCCTGTTGAAGAAACCGGCAGAAACTCAGTGATTCCCTCAACAATGGCAATTACAATGGCTTGAAAGAAAGTCATCCTTATTTGGTGCTTTTTTTCATGATGGCATACACCTCAACAACGTATCCGGCCAGAATAAGGAGCGGAGCAAGGGTCCAGCGATGGAAACTGTAAATACCACTTCCAAATACATCCGGATTATCAGAACCACCTCCGATCATCAGCACAAATCCGACAACAATTAATGCCAGTCCAATGAGAACCCATTTGAAATTTTCACGGGTAAAGGCAAAAGCATCATCATTTGTATGCTCACCGCTCTTTTCTTTGAGGTTAAATTTATTACTAATCATGGGTTTGAAATTTCGGTCAAAGATACATTATTTTTTGTGTTTCCTCAGGCGAAGAGGTCGTCCGTACGTTTCCGGAGATATTTTTCAATGGCAAAATAGGTCGAAACTGCTGAAATTAAAATACTGATTATCA
This sequence comes from uncultured Lentimicrobiaceae bacterium, assembly GCA_964627945.1. GTDB lineage: Bacteria > Bacteroidota > Bacteroidia > Bacteroidales > F082 > CAJBPB01. The sequence goes on along the minus strand of CAZVKW010000093.1, from coordinate 8,836 downwards.
TCACTATCCCGAAGAGTTTCAGAATCAATTCCGTATCCTTTAACACAAGCAGTTCGGGAATATTCTCCCCGATCAACAGCAAAACACCAAACAACAACAATTCTGCAAAGGCTGCTCCAGCTATACCATGCACGATACTACGCATGATAAAAGGAGTACGTATAAACGATTCGGTTGCTCCAACCAATTGCATACTCCGGATTAGGAATCGTTTTGAATAGACTGACAATCGTATTGTGTTGTTAATCAACGCTATCGCAATTAGCAATAATAATCCACCAAAAACGAGCAATACAAAACTGATTCGCCCGATATTTCTGTTGATAGTCTGAACAAGTGATTTCTGATAATACACTTCTTTCACATCCCGATCGGCAAGCAATCGTTTTTCGATCACTGCAAGGCTGTCGTTATTGGCCCAGGCAGCCTTGAAACGCACGTCAATCGATGGAAGCAGCGGATTGTTCTCCTCTCCTACCCATTGCACAAAATCTTCACCCAAATCACTTACCAGGCGTTTGGTGGCTTCCTGACGGGTGATGTATTCGGTGGATTTCACCGCAGGCATCAGGTCGAGCAATTTCTGCAGTTTAACAATTTCGGCTTCTTTGACGCCTTCTTTCATAATGATCTCAAAACCAATGTTTTCCTTGATAAGATCACTGAGTTTATTGGCATGAAGTATCACCAGCCCAAGCAATCCGAGTACAAACATTACCAACACCAAACTTACAGTTGAAGTTATGTAAGAACTTGTTAATCTACGCTTTAGATATACACCTTCGAATTGCATACGGCTTGCTTTCTGGTATAAAAATAGATAAATATTTCCTGCCGTCGATTGCCAATGTATAAATTTGACAAGATGATCTTTTCTGAAACATGAAAGCAAATCAATTCATTCAAATCCCGGACTTTCAGGCCTTTTTCGTAATTTCGCAGCTGAATTCTTTTGGTATGCCTTTACGGATCATCCTATTCCTTTTCGCTCCCTTATTCGCTTTCAGCCAGTCTGTTACGAATATGAATCCTTATGGACTCGAGCTGACGAATTCGATTGAAAAATACCAGAAAGACATTCTTTCGAACCCTGATAATGAACTGATTAACCTGATCGACCTCATTCCAGGTATTGTGCTTGATATCCGTTATGCCACACACAATAATTTCACCAACGAAATTGTTTATGAGCTTCCACTTGCTTTTTTACGCCGACCGGTTGCTGAAGCACTGGCAGATGTGCAGCGTGAACTTGCAGAACATGGACTTGGCCTGAAAATTTTTGACGCATACAGGCCTTATCAGGCAACTTTAAAATTCTGGAATCTGATAGGAAATACACAATACGTGGCTGCACCCTGGAAGGGCTCGCGGCACAATCGCGGAGCTGCAGTCGATCTGACAATCATTGTATTGAAAACAGGAAAAGAACTAGAGATGCCAACAGCTTTTGATGCGTTTACCGAAGAATCTTCACCTTCTTATGATCAACTTCCCGAACACCTGATTGTGAACCGGAATTACCTTATCAAAGTCATGCGACGACATGGTTTCAGGGTTTTTCCAACTGAATGGTGGCATTTCGATTATAAACACTGGGAAAATTATAATCTGGTCGATCTTCCTTTCGATCAGTTTATTACAGATAAAGTTTCAGCAAACTAATTTATATATATAAATATCATGGATTATAATTTCGGCGAGATAGAGAAAAAATGGCAGGATTACTGGCGTGCAAATAAAATTTATAAGGTTGAAATCGATAAAACAAAACCGAAGTTCTACGTTTTGGATATGTTTCCATATCCCTCCGGTGCTGGTTTGCACGTTGGCCACCCACTCGGATATATAGCTTCCGACATTTATTCACGCTACAAACGTTTGAAAGGATTCAATGTTTTGCATCCTATGGGTTACGATGCCTACGGATTGCCTGCCGAACAATATGCCATTCAAACCGGAACACATCCGGCCATTACAACCGAAAAAAATATTGCCCGCTACCGCGAACAACTCGATAAAATCGGATTCTCTTTCGACTGGGACCGGGAAGTCCGGACATCTGATCCGGCATATTATAAATGGACACAATGGACGTTTATTCAACTCTTCTATACCTGGTACAACAAAAAAACCAACAAAGCTGAACGAATACTTACGCTTCGGGCTGAATTTCACACCAAAGGAAATGCCCATATAGAGGCCGCCTGCAGCGAAACACCCATCTTCACCTCTCTGGAATGGAGAATGATGAACGAAAAGAAACAGGAAGAGATCCTGATGAATTATCGTCTTGCTTATCTGGCCGATACGATGGTAAACTGGTGTCCTGAACTGGGGACCGTATTGGCAAACGACGAGGTGAGCGAAGGTTTGTCAGTTCGTGGCGGACATCCAGTTGAACGTAAATCAATGAAACAGTGGTTATTACGCATTTCAGCCTATGCTGATCGTCTCTTAACTGGTCTGGATACCATCGACTGGTCTGAATCACTTAAAGACATTCAGCGAAACTGGATTGGAAAATCAATCGGTGGTTCGATTCACTTTCAGATTGATGGTCTCGAAGAAAAAATTGAAGTTTTCACGACCCGTCCCGATACGATTTTCGGAGCTACATTTATGGTTCTTGCTCCCGAACACGAACTTGTAAGCCAGATTACAAGCAGCGAACAGAAGGAAGAAGTTGAAGCCTATATCAAACGCACAAAAAACCGCTCTGAGCGTGAACGAATGGCCGAAGTTAAAAAGGTAAGTGGTGCATTTACAGGTGCTTACGTAATGAATCCATTTACGGGATCAAAAATACCTGTATGGATTGCGGATTATGTTCTGATGGGTTACGGAACCGGCGCAATCATGGCTGTTCCGGCTCACGACAGCCGCGACTTCGCCTTTGCCCGCTATTTCAATTTGCCTATCATTCAGGTAGTGAACGAACACGGCAAAACTCCATCAGATCCTTCCGGATGGGAAGAATCTTATGATGCCAAGGAAGGCGAATTGATCAATTCAGGTGAGTTCAATGGTCTGGATGTTAAAAACGCTATCAAAGCCATTGTTGCTGTAGCCGAAAAACAAAATATCGGAACCGGCAAAACCAATTATCGCTTGCGTGATGCGATTTTCAGCCGTCAACGCTACTGGGGTGAGCCTTTCCCAATTTATTACAAGAACGGAATGCCATATGCTTTCAACGAAAAAGATCTGCCGCTCGAGCTTCCGCCGGTGGATGCCTATCTTCCGACAGAATCGGGCGAACCTCCATTGGCCCGTGCAAAAAACTGGATTACAAATGATGGTTATCAGGTAGAAACGAATACCATGCCCGGATTTGCCGGTTCCAGCGGTTACTATCTGCGCTATATGGATCCGAAAAACACACAGCAATATTTCTCCAAAGAGGCTGTTGAATATTGGCAAAACGTTGATTTATATATCGGTGGCGCCGAACATGCAACGGGTCATCTCATCTATGCCAGATTCTGGAATATGTTTTTGTTCGATCTTGGACTTGCAGTGAAACAGGAACCATTTCAGAAACTTGTCAATCAGGGAATGATACAAGGAAGATCAAGCATGGTATTTCGTGCAAACCTAGAAAAAATGGCTGAATTTCTACTTTGGGAACATCTCAAAGAAAAGAAAACTGGTGTTTCTTTTGTGCGCGATTTCCGCGATGGTCGTCGGAAATTCGACTTTTTCAGCGAAGAAGCAAAGCTCATCATCGAAGTAAAACGCATGGGCTCACTCGAGAAATTGGTTGAATCATATTCAGAATACAGCAATGAAAAGGGGTACCGTTTGCTCCTGATCCCGCTCAGAGAGTTTGCTGATGATTTTCAGGCAGTTCTTACCAAAGTAAGTCAGGCTGTAAAAGGTGAAGAAGTTCCGGTTTTCGTTGAAAACGAAGTTCTGAAGGTCGGGAATGTTTTTGTCTCAAAAAATTTCCGTGGAAGAGAATATTTTACTGACCCGATACATGTTGATATCAGTCTGGTTCACAATGACATACTGGATGTTGAAGCCTTTAAAAACTGGCAGCCCCATCTTGCGGATTCGCATTTTATACTCGAAGATGGCAAATATGTTTGTGGTTGGGAAGTGGAGAAAATGTCGAAATCAAAGTACAATGTTCAAAATCCTGACGAACTGATTGATCGTTATGGTGCTGATACACTTCGTTTGTACGAAATGTTCCTCGGTCCTATAGAGCAATCAAAACCATGGGACACACAAGGCATTGAAGGTGTTTTCAGATTTATCCGCAAACTCTGGCGCCTCTACCACAACGAGCAAAATGAGTTTGTAGTTTCGGAAGAAGAACCAAGTCGGGCTGAATGGAAAAGTCTGCACAAAACCATTAAAAAAATCGAGGACGATACCGAGCGTTTCTCTTTTAATACAGCCGTTTCTGCTTTCATGATCGGAATCAATGAACTTTCGGACCTGAAATGCAACAAACGTCAGATTCTTCAGCCTTTGACAATTCTCATCAGTTCTTACGCTCCCCATATCGCCGAAGAGCTTTGGAGATTGCTTGGACACAGCGAATCAGTTGTGATTCAGAAATTTCCTGAACTCAATGAGTCTTATCTTGTCGAAGATACTTTTTCGTATCCTGTTTCGTTTAATGGAAAAACAAGGTTCAAAATCGATCTTCCTTTCGCAATGACTGGTTCCGATGTGGAAAAAGCCGTTCTTGAATCAGAAGAAACACTTAAATGGACCGAAGGAAAAACGGTGAAAAAAATCATTGTCGTGCCGCAACGAATTGTTAACATTGTGGTTGCTTGATTTTAATTACCTTCACTTTCAGGATGGAAAAAATATGATTCAAAAAGTCATTGTAGTTTGTGTAATTGGTTTGCTGCTGGCCGCTCAAAATCTGTCGGCTCAGATCACACGTATTCATCCAAACAATGCTTTCGACGACAAGGAATTTACCCGCTATTCGGTATATTACAATTCGGCCCTTACCGGTGATGTGGTTGCAGGAGAAGCAACGATTGAAGTAAAAACCCAGAAACAACAGGTTTTTGGCAAGGATGTCTGGCATATTGTCGGCGAAGGGAAAAGCAAAGGAGCGTTTAACTTTTTCTACAAAGTCCGTGATCGTTTCGAAAGTTTTATTGATCAGGAGGCAATGCTTCCTTACATTTTTATCCGACGTACGCGTGAAGGCGGTTACGAAAAAGATGATGATGTTGTTTTTTACCATGATCAGGGATTTGCTGTAAGCCGATACGACAAAAAGGAAATCCCACAGAATATTCAGGATTTCGTTTCCGCTCTTTTCTATATGAGAACACTGAATGTCAATGACTTCGATTCAGACAGCAATTATTTCATCGATTTCTTTCTGGATGATTCAGTATACATCAGTAAAGTGAAGTACGAGGGAATTGAAAATATCAAGACAAGCCTTGGAACTTTCAGATGCCTGAAAATCGCACCCATGATGGCTACAGGTGAAATCTTTTCGGATGCATATCCGATGAAAGTTTGGGTGACGGATGATCAGAATCATTTACCGATTCTGGTGGAGACAAAAGTAATCGTTGGAAGCATTAAGATGGAACTTATTGAATATAAGCATCTAAAAAATCCATTTGAAGCAAAATTATCTGATTAAGCATGTAATTTGTGGCAAAGTTTTTGTCTGTTTCTTCCTGATTAAATCTTTATTTCTAAATAACCACCTGTATGAAAAGCAAAATTATTTTCAGTCTGATCATTTCTGTATTTATCCTTTCAGGATGCGCACTGGCAAATGATCATAAGGAAAGTTATGAAAAATTATGGCAAAAAATCGATGCGCAAATGGAGCAAAGCCTGCCCCAATCTGCGATGAAAATACTTGATAGTGTGCATGATATGGCTGTAGAAAGTCATAACGAAGCACAGATTGTCAAATCCATTCAGTTTCGGTTCCGACTTTTAGAAATGACGCAAGAAGACCACCTTGAAAAGTCAATTGCTTATACTCTTTCGGAACTTGGCAAAGCAGAAAGTCCGACCAAACAATGGCTTCATTCCATCGTTGCAGAGTTATATGTATTTTATTACCAACAACATAGATATGAATGGCTCTCAAGGACAAACCAGGCAAATAACAATTCCGAAGATTTGAAAGAATGGGATCTGGCCAAACTCCGCGAAACGATTCTATTTCATTATGAACAATCCATCACCGAAGGTGATAAGTTAAAGGAATATAGTCTGGTTTATTTTAAAGATGCACTCCTGAATACAGAGAAAGAATCTATTGATATTCAGCCAACTGTGTATGATTTTCTGGCCCAGCTCCTCATCAGTTTCTACCTGACTGATGATGCCGGTTTACAGAAAACGACTAGCAAACCAACATTCGATGAAGCAAAAGCCTTTACGAAAGGTTCTGATTTTGTGAAACTTAAACTTCCTGAAAGCGATCATCCAAAAATCAAAGCCCTGCATATTATTCAGCAATTGATGAAGTTTCATCTGAACGATAAAAAGCCGGAAGCCTTCTTTCGCTGTGATCTTCAAAGACTTGAAATAGTGAGTCAATTACTTGATAATCAAAGCGGAACAGACAATAGGTATCTGGATGCACTCAAACATCTTCAAACCAACTTTGGTACACAAGCTATTTCGACGGAAGCAGCAGCCCTGCAAGCTTCAAAATTATTAGAGAATATTTATGATACTGAATCACAACAAGATACAAGCAAACGCTGGAACCGCAGCAAAGCCCTGAATATTTGTAATGAAGCCATATTAGCTTTTCCATCCAGCCGTGGTGCATTGTCGTGCAATATTATCAGAAATCAAATCCTCGACACTACTTTGTCAATTCAGGTTCAAAATGTTGAACTTCCCGGAAAACCCATTGCTGTTTATCTTACCTACCAGAATATCACAGAAGTCAATTTCCGCCTTATAAAAACGAATTCGAAAACGCTTGATCGAATACAGGAAATGGAATACAATCAGAATCGAAACAGTGAATTATTGAAACTTACTCCAACGAAAAGTTGGAGTGTTTCCATCCCTTTTGAAGCTGATTATGGAACACATTCAACGATTCTTAATCTTCCGGCTTCCGAAAAAGGAGTATATTTTCTCCTTGTCTCAGCCGATAAGGAATTTCAGGGGCAGAGCCTCATCGCTTATGCCTGGTTTCAGCTGAGTGAACTGAGTTTTATTCATCAAAGAAGCGAAGAAAAAAACACAATATTTGTCCTCGACCGTGAAACAGGAAAAGCCATAAAAAACGCCGGAATAACAATCAAATCAAAAGATTACGATTATAATTCCCGAAAATATCAGGAGAAAATAATTGGTTATCAAACAAGCAGAAAAGACGGGAAAGTTGAAATTCAAAACACAAACAATCAGAGATCAAATTCATTTATCATCGAAATTCAACATCAGGGAGATACTTTGTGGAGCGAGAATCAATTCTATTCGTTTCGTAATGAGCAAAGAAATTCCAGGAATTTTCAAACATTCCTCTTTACGGATCGTGCCATTTACAGGCCGGGACAGACTGCTTTTTTCAAAGGAATCAAAATTTCAACCGATGAAAAATCGTGTGAACTTATAACGAACGAAACTTTAAATATCAGTTTTCTGGATGCGAACTGGGAAGAATTATCAAGCATCAGTCGGACAACCAATGACTTTGGCTCGTTCGAAGGAAGTTTCACCATCCCTGTTAACAGACTAAACGGAAACTTTACCCTCAGAACCAATTATGGCTCGGTTTCCATTCAGGTGGAGGAATACAAACGACCTACTTTCGAAGTGAAAATTGATCTTCCATCATCACAATATACTTTAAATGAAACCATTACGCTGAAAGGAAAAGCCATGGCGTTTGCCGGATTTGGTATCGATCAGGCAAAATATACCTATCGCATCGAGCGTGGACAAAATTTCCCTTTCTGGCGCTACTGGTGCGGATTTCCACCTTTTGGTGATGAAAAAACCATGATCGCTAGCGGAGAGGCAATTACAAATGCCGACGGAAGTTTCAGCATCGACTGTAAACTGCTTCCTGACGAAAACACAAATCATTTTGATCCGGTGTACAATTATACAATTACTGTGGATGTGACCGATCGCAATGGAGAAACCAGAAGCGGAACCCAAACATTGTATGCTTCAAATAAAGCCTTGATCATCAGCACCAATCTTCAAAATGAAATTCCTTTGACCGATCTTGGAAAATTCACGGTTTCGGCAGCTAATCTGCAAGGCAGAGGAAGTAAGGCAAAAATTGAAATGTTATTCTACCGATTTGAAGATGAATCTGCGGTTATTCGCAAAAACAATTTTCCATCACCGGATCGAAAGGTATTAACGGACAAAGAACTTGGTTCATTCTTCCCAAATGATCATTTCTATCAGGAAACTGATCCTGCAAAAAAATCAAAAGTACTTGTATATCAATACACTATTGATATAGACAGCATCGCCAAACTTTTCCCGGAAGCAGCCAAAATCTGGCAACAAGGCGTTTGGTTTGTCGAAATGAACTCAAAAGATGCGTTCGGAAGAGAAGTAAAATACCAGGAATCTTTCCGTCTTTTTGACGAAAAAAGCAAGGAGCTGGCAGTAAAATCACCTGATTGGTCATTTATATCGAAAGTAACCGCTGAACCAGGAGAAATGCTTGAATTTCAATTTGGTACAAACTATAAAAATCTTCCTGTACTGACAGAAATCAGTGCAAACGACCGTTTGATCAGTCGACAATGGATTACAATAAGTGATGGAAAAATCAGGATTCCTTATCTGGTTAAAGAAGAAGACCGTGGAAATATCCGTTGTTCGTTTACATCAATTC
>CAZVKW010000092.1:0-11960 GCA_964627945.1 uncultured Lentimicrobiaceae bacterium | reverse complement strand
ATCTTTTTTATATATTATTAATATTCAAGATTTTACCTATTAGCAATTTACTTTTTGTACTGATTTTCAATGATTCATCACAAAAAAAATCAATCATCCTATTCAAAATTCAGATAATTTCCGCTAAGCAGACTTTTGAATCATTATAAATAGTATTTTTGCCGCTGAAATTGCAGAAGCAATGAGCATCCGACAGATTGTAAATGATTCAATATCAGTACACAAACTGATCCTGGAAGATAAAAATTTCCTTGAAAGGATAGAACTCGCCTCTAAAATCTGCATAGAATCCCTTCAAAACGGTGGTAAAGTACTTCTCTGTGGAAACGGAGGCAGCGCATCTGATGCTCAGCACATTGCAGCTGAATTATCAGGTCGTTTTTATTATGACAGACCACCTCTATATGCTGAAGCACTGCATGTTAACACCTCCTATATGACAGCTGTCGCCAATGATTATCATTTCGACAAAGTTTACAGTCGGATGGTGGAAGCAGCTGGCAGACCCGGTGATGTTCTAATAGGACTAAGTACATCAGGAAATTCAGCAAATGTTGTAAACGCTATGGAAGCCGGTAGAAGAGCCGGAATGAAAACCATCAGCCTGACAGGACTAACGGGTGGTAAAATGAAAGAACTTTCTGATGTGCTTTTGAATGTACCCAGCACCTGCACACCACGTATCCAGGAAATACACATTCTGGCCGGACATATTATCTGCGAACTCATCGAAAAAATCATATTCCCAAAGGATGAAGGAAACTGAGCTATTTGTTAATGCCCTCTCGAAAGACTGGACACTGTTTCTCGACCGAGATGGAGTAATTAACAAACGGCTACCTGACGAATATGTCAAAAACTTCCATGAATTTGTATTTATCGATGGCGTAACCAAGGCTTTACGGCTTTTATCCGGAGTATTTGGCCGGATCATTCTGGTTACAAACCAACAAGGTATTGGTAAAAGCTTGATGACCGAAAAAGATTTATTGCAGATACATAACTATATGCTGGAACAAATCAGGAAAGAAGGTGGAAGAATTGATGCAATTTATTTCTGCCCTGATTTAGCTTCAAAACAGCAGAATTGTAGAAAACCAGGCAGCTCATTGGCCCTTCTGGCTAAAAAGGATTTTCCCGAAATCGATTTTTCCAGATCTGTCATGGTAGGGGATACCCAACCCGACATTGAATTTGGCAAAAGATTGAATATGAAGACGATTTATGTCGGAGAATTGCCGGATACTTCAGACTCAGATTTTACTTTCGATTCCTTATTTCATTTTGCAAACCTTCTCACCACCGGTAACAATGATCCGGAGAAAGGAGAGAAATGTTAAATACCACTGTTTTACTTCTGATTTTTGTCGCTTACACTGCATTTCTCTTTCTGGTATCCTTTTTTACATCCAGAAAAGCTACAAATGATACTTTCTTTACAGGAAACCGCAGATCACTTTGGTATGTTGTGGCTTACGGAATGATTGGGGCCTCTCTTTCAGGTGTCACTTTTATGTCTGTTCCCGGATGGGTCGGAGATACAGGTTTCAGTTATTTTATGGTTGTTTTGGGCTATTGGCTGGGTTATCTGGTTATATCTTTTGTCCTGCTTCCGCTGTATTATCGCTTAAACTTAACCTCAATATACAGCTACCTTGGCGGAAGATTCGGTTTTACGAGCTATAAAACCGGTTCGTGGTTGTTTATCGTTTCGAGACTGCTTGGAGCTTCGTTGCGTATGTTTCTGGTTGTGAATGTATTGCAGATTTTCGTTTTCAACGCGATGGGTATTCCGTTTTTCATAACGGCACTGATCTTCATTTTACTTGTTTTACTTTATACCTATCAGGGAGGAATTAAAACGATTGTCTGGACTGACACACTTCAAACAACATTTATGTTGCTTGCGGTATTTATTACTATTATCATCATTGCAGGCCGAATGAATTTAAGTTTGGGAGGACTTTTTAGCCGTATAATCAATTCTGAATATACCAATATGATTGTCACGGATTTCAGTGCCCGGAACCATTGGCTGAAACAACTTTTGAGTGGTGCCTTTATTACTATTGCCATGACTGGTCTGGATCAGGAAATGATGCAGAAAAACCTGAGCTGCCGTAACTTACGCGATGCTCAGAAAAATATGCTCTCGTTCAGTGTTGTACTTGTATTTGTAAATCTGATCTTCTTGTTTCTGGGGGCTACCTTGTATATTTATGCAAATGATATGGGAATTACTATTCCTGAGCTGAAAGATGATCTTTTTGCGACTGTTTCATTACAATATCTTTCTCCCATTGCCGGAATTGTATTTCTCGTTGGTCTGATTTCAGCAGCATATCCCAGTGCTGACGGGGCCATCACTTCGCTTACCACATCATTTTCACTCGATATACTTGGACTGGAAAACAAATCATGGTCCGACGATAGGAAGAAAAAAGTCAGGCTTATGGTTCATCTTGGTTTTGCCGTCGTTCTGCTTCTATTAATCATAGTCTTCAGTATGATCAACGACAGAAGTGTGATCGATAAGCTCTTTACCATTGCCGGATACACCTATGGACCATTGCTGGGATTATATGCTTTTGGCCTTTTCAGCAAGAGAAAAGTTAAAGATAAATTTGTTCCGGTAGTTGCAACCATTTCACCGTTAATCTGTTATATTCTCAGTTCACAGTCCCAATATCTTTTTAATGGTTATAAATTCGGATTTGAATTGCTGATAATGAATGGTTTAATAACTTATTTAGGTCTTTTGATAATTCACCAACGTAATAACCCAATAACTAAACAACAATGAGTATCATGGAAAACTTCAGATTCGTTGCTCTTTCAGAAACACTTGACAGACAAGTGGTTCCGGTGGATTTTCCTTCTGCGAAAATCTCTGATTATTTCGGTTCAATGGTTTTTAACGCAACTGTAATGCGTGAATACCTGACAAAAGAAGCTTACCAAAGCGTTCAGATGGCTATTGAGAAGGGCGAAAAAATTGATCGTCGCGTAGCTGATCAGGTTTCTTCGGCCATGAAAGCCTGGGCATTGGCCAAAGGTGCAACACATTATACACACTGGTTTCATCCTTTGACAGGAACAACAGCAGAAAAGCACGATGCTTTTATCAATCCAACAGCAGGTGGAAAAGCAATCGAAGAATTTCAGGGAAATGAACTGATTCAACAGGAGCCAGATGCATCCTCATTCCCAAGTGGAGGAATCCGAAATACTTTCGAAGCACGTGGTTATACTGCGTGGGATCCCACATCACCGGCTTTTATTCTTGATAAAACACTATGTATTCCTACAATTTTCGTTTCCTATACAGGTGAATCGCTCGATTATAAAACACCTTTGCTCAAATCGATTGAAGCACTCGACAAAGCTGCCATCAAGGTTTGTCAGTTATTTAATAAGGATGTTACAAAAGTTTACCCAACATTGGGTTGGGAACAGGAATATTTCCTGGTTGATTCAGCCCTTTTCGCTGCACGTCCTGATCTTGTTTTGGCCGGACGAACCGTTTTCGGACATACTTCAGCAAAAGATCAGCAGCTTCATGATCATTATTTCGGAACAATTCATAGCCGTGCACGAGCTTTTATGCGTGATCTGGAAATTGAATCACATAAATTGGGCATCCCTTTGAAAACCCGTCATAATGAAGTTGCTCCCAGTCAGTTTGAATGTGCTCCTGTATTTGAAGAAGTAAATGTTGCCGTTGACCACAATCAGTTGCTTATGCATTTGCTCGATACAGTTAGCCGTAAACATCATTTTAAGGTTTTGCTTCACGAAAAACCATATGAAAGTGTCAATGGAAGCGGGAAACACAATAACTGGTCTCTGGCTACCAATACAGGCATCAATCTGCTTGCTCCGGGAAAAACTCCTCAGGATAATTTGAGGTTTGTCAGCATTCTGGTCAATATTCTCAAAGGATTACGTAATTATGAGGAATTGGTTCGCGCTAGTATCGCATCTGCCTCAAACGACCTCCGTCTGGGTGGCAACGAAGCCCCTCCAGCCATCATCTCCGCCTTTATTGGCGATCAGCTGACAGCTACACTGGATGCGATTGAGAAAATGCCTAGCCACGACAATATGAGTGGAGATTCAGCAAGAGAAGTCCTCAAGAGCATTCCCAAAATTCCGGAAATCCTCCTCGATAATACTGACAGAAACCGTACATCACCATTTGCATTTACTGGTAATAAATTCGAGTTTAGAGCTGTAGGTTCGCTTGCGAATACTGCAAAACCAATGTTTATTTTAAATACGATAGTAGCGGAACAATTGACCCAGTTTTATGATGAAGTTTCGGAACTCATCCTCAAAAAAGGAAAGAAAGAAGAAGCGATATTCACTGTAGTAAAGAAATACATCAAGGATTCGAAACCAATTCGTTTTGAAGGAAACAGTTATAGCGAAGAATGGAAGATTGAAGCAGCCAAACGCGGACTTTCCAACCTTGGAAATACACCTGATGCGATCAAAGCTTTTATTTCTCCGAAAGTAATCGACTTATTTGAAAAACATAAAGTCCTCACAAAGCGCGAGCTTGAAGCAAGACATGATATCATGCTTGATAAATATGTCCGTAAGATTCAAATTGAATCGAGACTAATTGGTGATCTCGCTATCAATCACATCATACCAACTTCCATTTTGTATCAGAATACCCTGATCGAAAATGCAAGAGGACTGAAAGATGTTCTTGACCAGAAGACTTTTGTAAAACTGAGTCGCAATCAGGTTCAAACTATCAAGGAAATTTCCGAACATATTTCTGAAATCAGACAGTTTGTGGAGGAAATGACCGAAGAACGCAAGATCGCAAACAGACTTGAAACTGAAAAAGACCAGGCCATGGCGTATTGTTACAAAATCAAACCATATTTTGATAAAATCCGTTATCATGTCGACAAACTGGAAATGGTGATTGATGATCGTCTTTGGCCACTCCCAAAATACAGAGAATTACTGTTTATCAAGTAATTACAATCTTAGTAATGTGAAGAAGGGGCTAAGAAAGCCCCTTTTTTCATTTTATGAAATCTGTAGTGGTTTTAATCCAGCAGATTTTAATGTACTTTTGCTATTATGTATCAACAACCGTACTTGCTGTTATGAAGATATTTTCAAATAATTATGCACAGATTTTCCGGTTATTCCTTCTCTCAGGGATTCTGTTCACTACGCAACTAATTCAGGCTCAAATAATTGTAACACCAGCACGTTCTGCTTCCAATACAGGTGAAACGCCAGGTTTTTATTATTCACTTCCAAGAAATCTCATCAAAGTGGATTTTATTGTTGAACGCAATCATTGTCTCAAAGGCCCATATAGCGATTATGCCAGCAAACTACTCGGTATCAGTGATTTCATTCAGAAAGATGAAATAAAATATTCCATTCTCGATGCCATTATTTCTGTTGTAACCGAACCCGATCCTGATGCAACTTACTATGTTGAATTCGACGAAAAAGCATCAAAAGAGCCTAAAAGTCTCATTTTCAATCTTCAGGATGATGGTATAATTCTGAGCGCAAATGATACCGAAGTAAAAGGAGATAAGGAAGGAATTTCAATCAGTAAAACTCTGGTAAACAGCGATAGAAGAAGCGAATTTCAATATTATGCTGAGAGCAATCTGTATCAGAAAGTTGATACGATCGTCCGGAAAATCACTATTGACACAACAACGATCCGTCGGAATATTTTACAATCATCCTGGGTGGATCGCAGTCCTGAACAGAAAGCCCGGTCGGCAGCTGATTATATCCATAAAATCCGTGAATCCCGTTTCAACCTGATCAGCGGATATCAGGAAGTAAATTACGGTAACAGCATTGCATATATGGATGAAAAGCTTTTGCAGATGGAGGAGGAATATGTAAGCCTTTTTACCGGAAAACAGGTAAAGACACTTGAAGAACAGTGCGTTGAGTTTCTTCCGCTTAAAGAAAACACGGGCCAGCAATCATTAATTAAATTCAACGAGTTGGGAGGATTTTCAACCACTGATGCAAAATCGGAATCAGTTATCATTGAAATTAATCCGGTTGGAAATGGCGCCAATATCGCAACGAGTAATAAAAACAATGGAAACAGCAAGGTAACGAATAATTTGTATTGTCGTGTTCCTGAATACGCACTGATAAAAATCATTTACAAGGGCAAAACTATCACCGAAAAGAAGTTGCTGATCAGTCAGTTAGGTTCACTTACGGTTGCTCCAGTAGCTAAAACCCGTCTGATTTTTGACGCCAGAACCGGTATGGTCACAGCAGTGAAACGGGATTAGTTTAGACAACCGCTTCCTTTATTCTGACCAGTTTTTCAAGCAAGGCTTCTACAAAGTCTAATTTCAACATATTGGCTCCGTCTGACAAGGCTACAGCAGGATTTGGGTGGGTTTCAAGAAAAATTCCATCAGCACCGGTAGCAATTGCGGCTTTGGCAATCAGACCTATTAATTCGGGTTTACCACCAGTAACGCCCGATTCCTGATTGGGTTGCTGCAGCGAATGCGTGATATCCATAATCACCGGTACACCGATTGATTTCATGTCGGAAATATTGCGATAATCAACTACTAGATCTTGATAACCAAACATATTACCTCGCTCTGTTAACCAGATTTTATCGTTTCCACTCTGCAAAACCTTATCAACTGCAAAACGCATGGCTTTACCTGAAAGAAACTGTCCTTTCTTGATATTGACAACTTTTCCGGTTTTAGCGGCAGCAATTAAAAGTTCGGTCTGGCGGCATAGGAAAGCTGGTATCTGCAAAACGTCTACATATTCAGCAGCCAATGCAGCTTCCTGCTCAGAATGTATATCTGTTACAACCGGAATATCAAATTGTTTACCAACAGCATGTAAAATATGTAAAGCCTTCAGATCTCCGATTCCTGAAAATGAATCGATCCGGGAACGATTCGCTTTTTTATATGAACCTTTGAAAATCAATGGAATATCAAATTGGTTTGATAGACTTACCAATTTCTCAGCGATTTCAAATGGATTTTGATCATTCTCAATTACACAGGGTCCAGCTAGTAGAAAAAAACGATCTGCCCTCGTATTTTTAATTAATTCTATAGTTGAAATATTCATATATAAACAATTATAAAAGTGTTAGTTACGTTTTGATAATATCTCGAGTTTATCAGACAAAATTACTCCAATTAATTTCGGGTCAAACGCAATATGAATCATCGCTTTTGCCAGTTTTTCAGATGAAATTGCTCTGTATTTTCGAATTGAACCAACGAAAGCAAAGGAAAACAACTGCATGAAAACAGTAGCAATCCGTTCGCCGAAGCGATATTCATTTCTATTACCAAGCAACAGACTTGGCTGAACAAATACAGTTCGTTGAATAGGGTAGGACTGAACAACTTTTTCCATTTCACCTTTCGTCCGTAAATAAAAATTGGAGGATTGAGCATCAGCTCCCAGGCTTGAAATGACAATCATTGTTCCAATATTATGTTTTACAGCCAGTTGAGCCAAAGATTTGGGAATTTCATAATCCACATTACGGAAATTTTCCTGTGAACCTGCCGTTTTTATTGTGGTCCCAACACAACAAAACAGAAAATCGGCATGTAGGTTTTCAACTATTTCGTTAAGATTCTGAAAATCAACAATGATTTGTCGCAGTTTATCGCTTGAAACAGGCAATTCTTTCCTACCAAGACTAATTACCTGATCAATCTGTTTATCAATTAACAGGAATTTAAGTAGTTGATTTCCAACAAGTCCTGATGCACCAATGATGACTGCTTTAGCTCCCATACAACTTTTTTTGTGGTCTTATAACGAAATAAACACCAACAAAGATAAATACAGCTGCCACAATTTGTTCACTTTTCAAGGATTCACGTCCGGTAAATATGGCAAAAAGGCTGGCAATCAAAGGTTGCGAATAGATGAAAGCACTGTTCGAAGCAGCGCTCATTTTTGTAAGACTGTAATTATTGAAAAAATATGCCAGAATTGTTGCAAAAATTACAACATAGGATATTGATAACCAAATATTTAAAGGTACAAGATTCCAATCAGCTTCCATTGCTTTTGGAAGTGTGAACGGAAGCACAAATAAAAATCCAAACAGAAAAATCCATTTCATTAATGTAAGTGGATGATACTTGGAAACCAACGGTTTTACCAAAACCAAAAACAGTGCATAAGAGCTTACATTTATGATAACCAATACATTACCTAAAAAAGTATCTTTGGAAAATTCCAAAGAACCTTTTGAAAGAATGAGATAAGCTGCACCGGCAGTTCCAAATAATAACCCTGTAACTTTCGCGGATGAGATTGTATTCTGACCAAATAATCTGGAAAACACCAAAACGCCAATTGGAATTCCAACCATCAGAATACTTGCATTAATGGAGGTTGTCAGATTCAATCCTTCAAAAAACATGATCTGGTTGAGAGAGATGCCGAAAACAGCTGATAACATGATGATCGGAAGATCTCGTTTGTCGATTTTATCCTTTTTAAAGAAGATAGAAACCACCCAAAAAACAAGGGTGGCCACCGAAGTCCGGATAAATATTATAGCACGAGGATGTAGGAAATCAGGCATGATTCCCTTGGCAATCACATAATTAAGGCCATAAATAATATTGGCCGCGACTACCGCCAGGAATGCAGGTAGTTTATTTTTCAATGGATGAATTGATTAGAAAGGCAGATCACCTTCCGAATCGGGTGAAGCAAAGTCATCTGGTGAAGGATAAGGAGCTGGTGCAGGTGCTTGTGGAGCAGGCATTCCCGGACTTGTAGCACTGCCTTTATCAAATTTCCATGCCCGGATATCTGTATACCAACGACCATTATATTCCCTTGATTCAATTGATATTGAAGCTTTTATCCTTTCACCAGGTGCAAATGATCTTGCCTCTGCTGATTTATCACCCCAGCAAGAGAGACAAATCTTTTTAGGATATTGTTCCTCAGTTTCAATGATTAGTTCCTGACGGGTCCAGGGTGTCCCGTTTTTACCTTCGCCACTTTGTACTTGTCCAAGCATAAGTACTTTGCCTGAAATATCTAGATTTGCCATAGTAATTGATTTTTTTCAATTTTGAAGAAGAGCAAAAATACGGAAAAAATCATCTTTTAATACTTCTGAAGAAACAAATACCTCAAATATTTGTTTGATAAGAAACATTATTCAAGATGAACTATAAGTTTCGATTAACTATCATATTTATTTTATTTACAGTTATTTACATGAATGGACGAGCTCAAAATAGAGAACAAATTACTTTAGGTGCCGGTTGTTTCTGGTGCGTGGAGGCAGTATTTCAGCGTCTGGATGGTGTTATCAAAGTGGAATCTGGATATACTGGCGGTAAAACGTTAAATCCGACTTACGAAGAGGTTTGTACAGGAACAACAGGTCATGCTGAAGTAGTTCGGGTTACTTATGACCCAGCTAAGATTAGTACTTCAGAGATTTTGCGCGTTTTCTTTCTGACACATGATCCAACCACTTTGAACCGTCAGGGCGCAGATAAGGGGACACAATACAGGTCAGTTATCTATTATGAAACTGCAGAACAAAAAGCAACTTCGGTTGAAATCATTCAGGAACTGACAAAAGAAAAAATCTGGGATAATCCGATTGTTACCAAAGTTGAACCAATTCAGGTTTTCTACAAAGCAGAATCATATCATCAGAATTATTTCAATACGAATTCAGATCAGTCATATTGTCGCTTTGTCATTGTTCCTAAACTGGAGAAGTTCAGTAAAATCTTTGCTGATAAATTGAAAAAGAATTAACAGATTGATTGTGAGGAATTTATGATAATATTTGGTTTCGGATATTTCAGATAATTTATATTATGTTAAATACTATTTGTGAAAACAAAGGCAGGAATAAATCCTGCCTCTATCTTTTAGTATTTCAATTCCCCCTACTGATTCAAAGTCTGGAGTTTGTCATTCATTTTAAAACGAATATAAATCGATTTTAAAACCTGAACGGTTTCCATGTTTGTTGGGTCCATCTGATGTGCTTGTTCCAGATACGGTAATGCTTCACGAATAATCACATTTGCTTGTTCAGTGATTTCCTCGTATTGTTTTGTTTCTGTTAAAGGCAGTTCATTTGCCTTTACCTGAAGCTTATTTGATTCATTGATAAATAAAGCACCTAAATTATAAATAGCATCAAAATAATCAGCTTTAACGGCAATGGCCTTTTTATAGTAATCAATAGCCAGATCCTTCTGATACATTTCAGGCTTGGTATCATCACCGTAAATTGTTCCCAAAACAAAATAAATCGAATAATTCTCCGGGTCCTTTTCTACAAGACTTTTCAAATTATCAACCACTTTGGCTCCCTGACCAACAGCTAAATATGCATTGATTTCTTCGAGCAACAAACCTGTATCTTCCGGAAACTTAGCACGACCGGTTTCAATAGTTTTTTTCATGCCTTCCATATCACCCAAACTGCGTTGAGCCATAGCAACATTCTTGTAAATATCAGCTTTATTATACCCCAAACCCTGAAGAACAGTATAATACTCAATTGCTTTGGGATAGTCTTCTCCTCTGAGTGATGCAAGTGCAGCATTTTCCATGGCCATAGTATCAACAGTTTTAATCAGAGCAGAAACTTCATAAGATTTTACAAAATCCCCGGTAGCATTTTTAAAATCCTGGCCGTTAAACTTCTCAACACCACGTGAGAAATACTGTTGACTAATGGCATTTACACGGGGAATGATGTCGATCTTCTGATTTTCTTTATCTTCAGGATCGAGTTCCATTGCTTTCTGAAAAGACTCTAAACTTTTTCCAAGTGCTTCAGGATCAATTGATTTGTATTGATCAGAAAAGACAATGTTCAAATAAATGATTCCACGGTACATCCAGGTTTTCGGATCTAAGGCAGTTTTTTCATTGACAATTGCCTTATCTATCGATTCACGGGCTTTGTCATACTGCCCGTTCTTGTTGTACATGAAAGCATTCGTTCTTTCAGCTTTTTGCGCTATTGCGGCTGTGGTTGCAACCAACAGGATAAGCGCCAACATGATTTTTTTCATAATTCTCGTTTTAAATATTACTTAAACTTTATTCAAATACCGGACCATTTTTTATTCCTGGTTTGTTTCAGCCGTTGTTTCATCGATATCCCCTTCAGTCCCTTCTGCCTCAATTTGATCAGGAGCATCTTCAACATCTGCTGAAACCTTAGCAACAGCGGCGATTTCATCACCCTGACGAATATTGATTAATCGAACTCCCTGAGTTGCCCGACCCATCAAACGTAAACTTTCAATCGCAATACGAATGATGATCCCTGATTTATTGATGATCATCAGATCATCGGTATCCGTAACATCTTTAATTGCAATAAGATTTCCTGTTTTTTCGGTTACATTGATCGTTTTTACTCCCTTTCCTCCCCTATTGGTAATACGATAATCATCAATGTTTGAACGTTTTCCGTAACCATTTTCAGAAACAACAAGTACATCGGAAGCATTGTTTTCGATGCAAATCATACCTACAACTTCATCTTTGTCAGATGCGAGCGTGATTCCACGAACGCCGGAAGCATTCCGTCCCATCGGTCTTACTGTTGATTCGTTGAAGCGGATTGCCCTTCCTGAGCGCAATGCCATCAAAACTTCGCTCGTACCACTTGTCAGACGGGCTTCGAGTAGTACATCACCTTCACGAACAGTAATTGCATTGATACCGTTCTGTCGAGGTCTGGAATAAGCTTCCAGGCTTGTCTTTTTGATCACACCGTTTTTGGTGCAGAGAATGATAAAATTATTCTCGATATAAACCGGATCCTTCAGATTCTGAATATTGAGGTAAGCTTTAACATTATCGCTTGGTTCAATATTGATGAGATTCTGAATTGCTCTTCCTTTGCTGGTTTTTGTGCCTTCAGGAATTTC
>CAZVKW010000091.1:1572-12069 GCA_964627945.1 uncultured Lentimicrobiaceae bacterium | reverse complement strand
TTACCGAGTTCTCCAAAGAAAAAATTATTGATATCAAAGGCAAGGAATTTGAAATACTAGATATGCCACTACTAAAGAAAATATGTGAAGTAGGATGATGTTTTGCCTATTAAAGCATAGTATTTCAGACAATTAACTATTTTCGCTAATCAATGATATAACACAAGTTTCAATGAAAATACAGTATTGTTCGGATCTTCACCTGGAATTCGAAACGAATAGCAGGTACCTATTAAACAATCCATTGATTGTTTCCGGGGAGGTATTGATTTTGGCCGGTGATATCACTCCACTTTTTGATGAACATCTGAACAATCCATTTTTTACTTTCGTTTCTGAGAATTTTAAACAAGTTTTTTGGGTTCCGGGCAACCATGAATTTTACCACAAAGACCTTGGAGAATACCGCCAATCCTACAATATTCAGATCAGAAAAAATATTAATATCGTACATAATATTTCTTTAGAATACGGTGGTATTCGATTTATTTTCACGACTTTATGGTCTAAAATAAGCAAAGAAAAAGAAAAGTTTATCGAACAAAGAGTTTCTGATTTTCAGGTAATTTCGATGAATAAAAAGCCATTGCGAGTGAATGAATTTAACCAACTTCATGAAAACAGTCTTCTTTTTCTCATAGAAGCATTGGGTCACAAAGCTGAGAAAACAGTTGTTGTCACACATCATTTGCCATCGACATTATGTAACTACCCACCGCACAACTCCAGTTTGATTAATGAGGCTTTTTGTGTTGATATAACAGAAACAATAGAAAACAGCCATGCTAATTTCTGGATTTATGGTCATAGCCACTTCAATCAAAAACCGTTGATTATTGGTGATACCCTGATGCTTACAAACCAGCTTGGTTATCTGGAACTCAATGAGCATCTGAGTTTTAAACACAATGCCTACTTCTCCATTTGACAAAATATGTAATCTGTAATCAGCAACTGATTAAATCGAAATCCTGAAATCAATTTTAATTTTATTCTGAAAATCAGGAATAATCGATAATACTTTCTTCAAAAGGTGAAGCTCAATTTCCATCATTTTCTTTGTTGAGATTATATTCGATAATGGCAAATTCGATTCCAATAATTCGATCTGATTTCTAAACCGGAGTTTCATCAGAAAACTATAGGCATACATCATTTCATCTGCTGTTGCTTCGCTGATTAAATGTTTTTCCTTAAGGGATTTTATTCTGTCAATTGTATTTGTGCCATAAATACTATGTTGAAGCGCATATGTACGGGCAAATAAAATAATCGGAACAACAGCATTCTTCAGGTCGACTAAATCGAAATGCTTATCCGTTAATAAATTACCGCCTGAAATATGCTGTACCTTGGTATTGAATGCATTATGTGCCAAATGGTACAAGAACTGAGGATTTCTTTTGATTCCGGATGAAACAACTTCATGCAATCTTTCTGTAATTTTATTATCACCAAAAACATTCCTAAAATCAAAGAAAATGGATGCATCCAGCAAATGTTGCGGATCTGGCGTTGAAATCCAATTCATGAAATACTTTTCCCACTCAATCAATGATTTGCACCATTGTGGGTTCCTTGCCATGATGTTTCCCTTACAGAAATCATATCCAACCTCGTTTAAGGAATGGCATACAGTTTCGCCTAATTTTAAAAAATAGGCATTCACGAATACTTCTTTTTCTTTTGGGACATCTCTATAAATGATGGCATTGTCCTGATCGGTAAACAGCGTTTCTTCTTTCCTTCCTTCGCTTCCCAGACAGATAAACGAAAACTCTACAGGAGGCTGTCCTATGTCATTTATTGTCATCTCAATAATCCTCCGGATTGCAGCATCAGAAAAAACAGTAATAATATTTGTAAGATAGCTTACCGAAACCTCACTTCTGATTAGTGGTTTCAACAATAACTGCAGATTCGCATAATTTGCCTTGATCTCATCAACAGTCTCCGCCTCTGAGATATTATTTACATAAAACGAGAGAGAATGAAGCATTGCCTTAAAAACATTGTCAGTATTAAAAATGCCTGAAACCTCATTCGTTAAATCTCTGACAAGCAAATGATTTATTCCATTTTCCTCACAGATTCTAAGTGCATTCAAAACCGATTCATCCCCTGAAACAGAAACAATAGGAGAACTCATAACAAGATAGGCCGGATTGTCAAGTTTCAGATTTAAGTGGAAAATTCGCTTTTGGATATCAGTGTTGGTAATAATGCCAATATGCTCATGATCGTTTTTACTGATCAGCAATGAATCCGTTTTCTTTTTCGACATCATTCGGATTGCATCAGCTATACCAGCATTAGAGCCAATGGAGCAAATTGGATTCATAAATTCATTTACCGCCTTTTCCAACAGCAAATCTTTACTTTTGAGGGCTGCAATCAACTGATTTGTCTGGGTTTTCTCAGTTTCAGGCAATGTAATATCTTCAATAAGCCCGTCACAAAGCAATTCTTCCTTGTTTTCGCTTTGAAGCAATACAATTGAAATGGCAACGATCGCATATCCTGCTTTCTTCTGATTAATTTTGATTATCTGCTTTTTTATGAAACCATTTGCTGTCAGATTCTGTATCAAATTTGCCCGATTTTCAGGTTCCGCAATAATTCTTAGCAGATGAGCATCCGCCAGTTCCTTGAAATCAGTAAATCCCAAAATACGGATGGCTGTTTCGTTTGCGAACAAAAAGCCACCTTTTGCATCTAATCGTGCCTTAAAAAATCCAACGTCGATAGTACTAATGATTTTTTGATAATCGAGACTCGTAAAATTGATGCTTTTATCGACAGAAATATCTTTTATTATAATGATATTGACCATTTTACCATAAAAAATGGCTGTAGAAGAGGTGATCAGAACCTGTAGCAGATTTCCGCTTTTACAATTCAGGTTGAGCTCGAATTGGCCCTCTTTAATGGTGTTTTTAGAAAAAGTATCTACAATATCGGCATTGTTACTCTTACTTATGATGTCATTCATCGGAAGATTATTGAGTTCTTCCGTTTTGAAGCCGGTCATTTTGCAGATAATGTCGTTTGAAAAAGCAATTTTCCCGTCAATAAGCATGAGCAAGCCCTCAGTAGCAGCTTCAACGAGTGTCCTGAATTTCTCTTTAGATTCGTGCAGATCTTCAGCAACAGCAATTCTTTTGCGCTCAATATTAATACTTTGCTTCAAAATATAAAACAGCAAAAACGCAAGCAAGATGGATATTCCAAAGGTAATCCATATCATCCGTTGTGTAAGTCTTGAAATATCTTTGTTTACGTCATCAATATAAATTCCTGTTCCAACAACCCAGTTCCAGGGTTTGAATAATTTCACAAAAGATAATTTAGGCACAATATGCAATGAATCGTCTTTCCATTGCCACATATAATCAACATAACCTTGCTCTGATTCTTTCACTTTTTTGACACATTCAACAAATAATTTTTTGCCATGTGGATCGGTGAAATTACTTAAATCCTTGCCATTCAAATCACTACGAAAAGGATGTACAATCATTACCGGCGTCATATCTGTTATCCAGAAATAATCCTTGAATTCATCTCCATATCTAAGGTGCTGAATATGTGTTTTAGCTGTCTGTTGCGCTTCTTCGTTGCTCAATAATCCATTTTGAACATCATTCTCATAAACCGACAAAATACTCCTGGCTGTATTGGTTAGTTCCTGGATCATTTCTCGTTTGTTGTTCATCATATCCTCCTGGAAGCGGGGAATTATGATTAAAAAAAATGAAAGGATGAATAATAAAATGGAGAGGATAGTAGGAAGTATGATTTTTAAATAGAATTTTCTCATGTCTTTCAGTATCAGAACTATTAACACCGAACAAATATAAATCTTATAATGATGAGATGAAATTGATCACCCCAAATAAACACCCTAAAAAAGCTTGGCCAGAATCATTTCATATTCAATGTCTTAACATTCATCATATTTGTATTGAAAGTAAATTCGAATCTGAATTAATTCATAACGGATAGATAGTAAATACCATCAAACACGATTAGCCAATTAATCAACAGACTTTAAGTCAGATCACCCAACCATCGATACTCCGATTATCTTCCCGATCCCAAATGTGATGGCTGCAGCAAGTAGTCCAAAAATGATTTGTCTGAAGCCGGAATACCAGAAATTTTTACCGGTAAATAGTGTTATAGAAGCTCCAATGACAAATAAACCAATAGCGCTAAGCAAAGTACTAAACAAAACTGCCTGCATACCTTCGGTGAAGAAAAATGGAATGACCGGTATAATAGCACCTATCGCAAACAAAATAAACGAAGTAACAGCCGCTTCCATTGCTGAACCTTTCAAATCTTCACTATTGATGCCCAGCTCTTCCCTGACAAGAATGCTGTGTGCCTGATTTGTATTTGACATAACATCATGGGCCATTGTAAGTGCCTGTGATTCTGGAATTCCTTTCGACAAATAGATCAAGGCCAGTTCCTGTTCTTCTCCTTCGGGATTTGCCTCGAGTTCGTCCATTTCGAGACGAATCTGGTTTTCGAATAGTTCCTGCGAACTTTTAACAGATATCCATTCACCCAGTGCCATCGACAAAGCCCCGGCAAGAAGTCCGGCAATACCAGCAAGTAAAACACCCATTTGTCCTGTTGTGGCTCCCGCAATCCCCATCACAAGACTGAAATTCGAGATTAGACCGTCGTTGCCTCCAAGAACAGCTGCTCTCAGGGCATTTCCGCCAACCGAGCGATGCCTTTTCTCAAATCGGGCCAGATTAGATCCCGAAATTTTTGTCTGATTATTTAAAATATTGGTCAGGATTGAAACATGGGATGTATCTGAAAATGAATTAGCTACACTGTTTTTCTTCCGAACAGTCCTGATTGAATTTGAAATACTTTTCTCTGTATCTAGCAATACACCGAGTACATAATCATAACCAAAAACTTTCCCGATAAACGCAAGGATTTTGGCTCTTCCGGAAGGAGGTGGCATTAAGGCATTATCCTGCTTTTCTTTTTTCAAAAACGCCATTGCATGCCCGTGCTCAATCTCACTCATTTGCCGAAAAATATTGGCAACATCCGGATCTTCTTCATGTTCTGCCAAAATTTTGTATAAAAAGCCGGCATCCACTTCAGTTTGAATACTCTTGGTATTTATCATTCTCTGGTTTAATTATTTAATATCCATAGAGTTAAACTCTTACAACTTTCAAACATCATTGCTGGATCAGTAAACAATTTGTTTGAATTGATTTTCCGATTACCGATACAAAATACAATCCTTCAGGCAGTTGGTATTGATAAAGTGGAATTTCAATTTCATCGTCCTGAACCTGAAACTGCTCTGCAATAAGTTTAACCCCGTTTATGCTAGATATGTTGAGACTAATCGTTTCAAACAAAGGTTTTGGCAATTTTAAGGTGGTCACATCCGAAGCAGGATTAGGAAAAAGTATTGATTTCTGATTGATTTGATAAGCCGGAACACCAAGCGCATGTTCGGTAAATGCGGTTTTCAGGGTTTCATAAGCAAGACTTTTATTTCGTTCAATATCCACAATTCCCCACCATTCTTCGTTTGCATAACTGTCATAAGGAATGGTCATAGCAAAACCAGTGGCATCATGCAACATATTATTTCCACCTTTCCACCATTCATCAACGAATTCAAAATAAGTAATCCCCGAGCATTGGTCAAGTTTATCCTTGATCGCTTTCCAAATTTTAAGATCAGCATTGGCCTGTTCATCCTGCATTTCGCGTGCGCGATTTTTATTATATCGATCGGCTCCGGATTCCGAAAAATAGCATGGTTTTTCTGACAGGGCGGTAAACTGAGTAATTGCCACTGATGGATTGTCCCAGCGATAAACATTCATTCCCCACACATCGACTTCCGGGCACAATCCCAAAACAGAAGCAGTTGGCACCTCTCCATGAGCGGTTGAAACCGGATGGTTTGGGTCTGCATCGTGAATAGCAGAGGCAGCATTATTGAGTATTGTATACCAGTTATTAATATTGTTATTAAACCAGTCGGGATGATAGTTGTATTCGTTGCCGAGCTCCCACATAAGAATAGCATCGTGGTTTTTATTGCTGTTGATATAGTTCAAAAAGCTTCCATGACTGATGTCGGGATACTGAAATGTATCATCAAAATTCGGAAAACCCATGATAATTTTGATACCAGCAGCTGCAAATTTATCAAGCACATCGGGGTTCATGATCGGAACATAGGTACGAATGGTGTTTATTTTCGCTTGTCGCATTAACAAGATATCCTGATCAATATACGAGAAATCCATCGGATCAGAGCGGTCATCTCCAATTGCCACCGGATAATAGCAAACTCCCCTAATAAAATAAAGAGAGTCATCGACAAGCAGACTTTTGCCCTCAACCCGAACGATTGACTGTGAATGAAGAAAAGCCGGAAACAGCATAAAAAAGATCAAAAATGATTTCATGTTGAAATAATTAAAAGAATAAGCGTATTGGATTTATTGTCATAAAAGTAGCATAAAAATGGTTTGAATGGATGTTTATTTAATTTGTACAAGCGGCATTAAAAATAGCCTTACCATTGAGGCTATTCATTTATTTTAGCCAATACCAAACAATTCGGCTCAAAGAGATTGAGTTGTCTAAATACTTGCTCTTGAAGTCTGATATTTTAGAACAGAATCAAAAAAATTGAATATCAAACATTTTATTCAATTAATTAGAAAATAGTTATGTTAACATACAGTAATTCTGCTCATTGACGACAAATACCTATTTAAAGTGCATTCTTTTAAGGAATGTTTTCATGATGGAAAAATGAATTGTAATACACTTATCAATTCTGATATTTCCTTGAATATATAGTCTGTTTTACCTTTTATGATGCCACTTGGACCTTTGTGACGATAGTGAATCATATAGTACTGATTAGATATGCTTTACGCAAATAATGTTAAAAAAAGGAAGAAAATTGGGCCACAACATCGATCTGTTACGAAAATCCCCTAATTTTGAGGCGATTTTTATCTGATCTTACTTTGAGATACAAAACGTTGATCGTTCCAGTTCTGTTGCTTCAATTATTTATTTGGGCACAATCCGGAACATACGCAATATCTCTGGCAGCTTGTTCGTTACATACATTGGAAAGTGTGCTAGCATCAGGTAATCATATTACTGCACAGAAAATACAGGAGAACAAATGATGGAAGAATTCAATCAATTGTCGATTAGTCAGCGGGATTTCAACCAGAGAAATCAGGATGGAATTTCAGGTTTCATTTTTGTTGCACATTCATCCGGAAATTCGGATTTTATACCCATAATTTATTTTAACTTATTGATAACCAAAATTAATTAATTCAATTATTAAATCTATCATTATGAAAAAATCATCACAAAAAAGCAATTTTAAAGTAAGCTTTTCGGCTTTGGTAATTCCCATCGCATTTGTAATTGCCTTAATCGTTTTCAAGTTTATCATGGGAGCTTCGGATAATTTCCAGGGTGGAAATTCTGAAAATGCAGCGCTTCCGGGTAACTATTTTGGTACCATTTACAAAGGGGGGATTATCGTACCTATTCTTATGACTTTGTTATTAACTGTTATCACTTTCATTATTGAACGTTACATTGCCATCAACAAGGCAGCCGGAAAAGGTTCTATTTCTGATTTTGTTCATAAAATCAAACAGTACCTAGACAAAAACAATATTGATGAAGCTATCGCAGCCTGCAATGAGCAGAAAGGTTCAGTTGCCAATGTTATAACATCAGTACTTGTTAAGTACAAATCTCTTGAAAAAGACACAACCCAGACAAAAGATCAGAAACTCGTTTCGATTCAGAAAGAAGTTGAAGAAGCTACTTCTCTTGAACTTCCGGGTCTGGAGCAGAATCTTGTTATTCTGGCTACCATTACTTCACTTTCAACTCTGGTTGGTCTTTTGGGTACTGTTATAGGTATGATCCGTGCTTTCGCTGCTTTGGCCAATGCCGGTGCACCTGACTCAGTTAAACTTGCAGAAGGTATTTCCGAAGCGCTTATTAATACAGCTTTCGGTATCGGTACTGCTGCAGTTGCCATGATTTTCTACAGTTTCTTCACCACCAAGATTGACAAGTTAACCTATAGCATTGACGAAGCTGGTTATAGTATCGTTAATTCGTATGCATCAAACCACGCATAAACTTTTATTAAACAAGCTAAGCTATGCCAAAAGTAAAAGTAGCGCGAAAAAGCACCTGGGTCGATATGACGGCCATGACGGACGTGGCATTTCTATTGCTCACATTCTTCATGTTGACCTCAAATTTCGTTAAGAAAGAGCCAGTTCAGATTTATACGCCCGCATCTATTTCCGAAATCAAAATTCCGGAAACCAATATTTTTACGGTGCTATTAGACAAGAACGGCAAGATCTTTTTCGGAATTGACGGACAGGACAATCGTCGACAGCTTATTACCAGAATGGGAGAAAAATTCAACGTTAGTTTTACCGAAAAGGAAATCAGAGAATATACGCTGGTCGACCTAACCGGTAACCCGATGGGAGCTTTACCAACCTATCTGAATCTGCCTGTGGACCAAAGGGAAAATCCAAAGAATAATCTGGGTATACCAGCTGATTCAACTGATAATCAGCTCAGAGCCTGGGTTAAAACTGCTCGTGAAATCAACGGCGAAGCCAGGATTGCTATAAAAGCTGATGAAGACACTCCTTACCCAACCATTAAAAGGGTAATGAAGACTCTGCAGCAAATTGACGAAAACCGGTATAATTTGATTACCAGGCTCGAAGGCCCAGCCGATGAACCTAAAAAATAAAAACAGAATATTATGGCAGAAGTAAGTCAAGGTACTGGTGGCGGACACAAAAAAGGCGGAAAGAAAAGATCAAAGAAAGCTTCAACCCGAATCGACTTTACGCCGATGGTTGACTTAGGTTTTCTTTTGATTACCTTCTTCATGCTTGCAACCAGTCTTATCAAACAACAGACTATGGAAATCACCATGCCTTCAGATAAAAAAGTTACGGAAGAAAACCAGACAGTAGCCAAAGCCTCACAGGCCGTTACCCTGATCCTTGCAAAAAACGATCGGGTGTTCTACTACTTTGGTCAGCCGGACGCAGCAAATGTGATCGAAACTGATTATTCCGCAACGGGTTTACGCCAGATTCTACTTGAGAAAAACTATGATATCGCTAAACAGGTTGAAGAACTCAAAGTAGAAAAAGCAAAAACCAAAATGGAGGATGATGTGTACCGTAAAAAACTCACCGAGCTTAAAGCAGGAAAAGACGCACCAGTTGTTCGTATTATGGCAACTGATGACGCTTCCTACAAAAATCTCGTTGATGCTTTGGACGAAATGAATATCTCAAGTATCAGTCGATATGCAATTGTCGATCTTGATTCTTTAGATAGTCAACTTATAAAAGGGAAAGTTAACTAATGTATTATTAACACTTTACAAAGAAAGGATGCATTATGGCAAAAGTTAATATCTTCTCTGATCAGTGGATAGACATCGTTTTTGACGGGCGTAACAAAGAATATGGCGCTTATGACCTAAGAAAGCTTTCATCGAAGCGTCACCGCTTCTCGTTGATTGCTACTACTATCTTCGCAATTGTTGCATTCACCGCTCCCGGATTAATTAAAACAATTATTCCCGAGCGTGCTGAACGAAACGTTGATGTTACCGCACTTGCAAATATCGAACTCGAAAGAAACAAGGCCAAGGAAATCGAAGCCCCAAAAATCGAGCTTGAAAAGATTGAAGTACAGAAAATCAAGAGTACAATTAAGTTTACCGCCCCTGTAATCAAGGATGACGCCTTAGTAAAGGAAGAAGACATGATGAAAACACAGGAAGAAGTAACTGAATCGAAACTTTCGGTTTCGGCTGCCGACGTAATTGGTAATAGTACTGATACAAGTGCTGTGGATATCAGTGATTTACAAAATGAACAGACTGTCGTTGTTGAAGATGACATCTCAAAACCTTTCACCATTGTGGAACAGATGCCTGAGTTTCCTGGCGGAACCGAATCAATGATGAAATTTATTGCTTCGAATGTGAAATATCCTTCCATGGCCCGTGAAATGGGAATTTCGGGTAACGTATTCCTGTCGTTTGTGGTTAACCGCAGTGGTGAAATCAAAAACGTTAAAGTATTACGCGGTATCGGCGGTGGATGTGATGAGGAAGCAATCAGGGTGGTTCAGTCAATGCCTAACTGGATTCCGGGTAAGCAAAACGGAAAAGCAGTTCCGGTTCAGTTTAACCTCCCGATTAAATTCGTTCTTAAATAATATCCAATTAATGCAATCGTTTAAGAAGTATCTAAACTATTTGAGTTTCGCAATGATTGCCTTATACATATTTGCAGGTTTTTTCCTGCTGACATTCGGATGGTATTCGATGAGCAAAGTGCAGAACCTGATCCTGGGTTCTGCACTCGTGCTCTATGGCTTTTTCAGAGG
>CAZVKW010000091.1:0-1472 GCA_964627945.1 uncultured Lentimicrobiaceae bacterium | reverse complement strand
AGTTATGCAAATGTTGAAGTGGATTATATCCCGGAAGTGGATGCCCTCAACGCATTGTTTCGCGACAGCGTTTATCTGGCGATCGTTCCCCGCCCTCTTACAAAAGACGAAATCGCTTATTTCAACAGCAAAAAGTTATTTCCAAAGGAAACGAAAGTTGCCTTGGATGGTATTGCGGTACTGGTTCACCCGTCAAATACTGACACCTTATTCACAATGAACCAGTTAAAAAAAATATTTCTGGGTGAAATCAATAATTGGAACCAAATTAATCCTGATTCCAAAAGAGGTTCACTCAAAGTGGTTGTCGACAACCCCAAATCAAGTATTGTTCGCTTTGTAGTTGATTCAATCACCGGCTCCGGCAATCTCGGATCTAACGTTTCGGCTTTTGAATTCAACCGCGATGTGGTTGAATTTGTTTCTCAAACACCAAATGCAATAGGCCTGATTGGTGTAAGCTGGATTAGTGACCGCAACGATCCTTCGTGCCTCACTTTTTTAAAAAAAGTACATATTGCTGCAATCTCAAATGCAGAAACAGCAATTCCAGAGAACTCATATCAACCTTATCAGGCTTATTTTGCTACCGGCAAATACCCGTTAACACGTTATATGTATATGATCAATACCGAACCAAGGGCCGGACTTTCAACCGGATTCTCTGCCTTTGCTGCGGGTGATAAAGGTCAGCGCATCATCCTCAAAACCGGGATTTTGCCGTATATGCAACCTGTCAGGCTTATAAAAGTTAAGGAAAACTACTAATCAAATGAATTGTAATCTTTCGTAATGAAAACCCTCATGAAAACGTATCTCAGAATCTTTTGCCTTTTATTCTTTTCAATCCTTGTTAACAGCATTTATGCTCAGGATATGAAACTAGCATCCAGGTATTTCGAAATGTCAGAATATGCGCTGGCAAAATCGGTCATGCTGCCAGAGGCACTGAATAGTACAGATCCAAATGTAATGTTCCTTTTGGGAAAGATCTACCAATCAGAAGGTAATACTGATTCGGCAAATATTATTTTCAACAAAATAGTACTTGCCAATCAGAATACATCATTTGCTTATCTGGGACAGATTCTGATCGATTACAACAATAAAAAGCCGATTGATGCATCTTTGTATTATAAAGCCGAAAAGAGCGCAACT
The DNA here is from genome assembly GCA_964627945.1 of uncultured Lentimicrobiaceae bacterium. GTDB lineage: Bacteria > Bacteroidota > Bacteroidia > Bacteroidales > F082 > CAJBPB01. The sequence continues at coordinate 314 of CAZVKW010000091.1, read as the reverse complement.
TCACAAAAAAATCTTTACGCACTCACACAGGTAACCGAAGTGAGGTTTATCACCTCGGATACAAATAACTGGAAACAGCCTCTAACAACTGCAAACAATATCAATGCAAAATATGTCAGATCATATATTCTTGCAGGTGATATCTATAGTCTGATAGGTGAAACCACTCATTCCGGTGATGATTATGGTCTTGCATCAGGACGCTATGAACAGGCATTGTATTATGAACCGGCAAATTCAGAAGCCCGTACGAAGCTTTCCTATATTTATATTTTAGGTAGGAATTATTCAGGTGCTGAAAATGCTCTTTTTGA
>CAZVKW010000090.1:7980-12097 GCA_964627945.1 uncultured Lentimicrobiaceae bacterium | reverse complement strand
AACGGAATATTTCCGTGTTTTTTCGCGGGATTACTTTTCGATTTTGTTCGGGTCATATCCAGCGCCTGAATTAGTTTCATACGTGTCTGACGTGGATAAATAATCTCATCGATATAGCCTAAAGCCGCTGCTTTATAAGGACTTGCAAAAGTTCTGCGGTAATCATCAATTGCAGCTTTTCTTTGTTCTTCGTCTAACTTATTCTTGTAAATGATATTCACAGCACCTTCGGGTCCCATGACAGCAATTTCGGCTGTTGGGTAGGCCAGATTCACATCGGCACCAATATGCTTGCTCGACATAACATCGTAAGCTCCGCCGTATGCTTTTCGGGTAATGACAGTAATCTTCGGCACAGTTGCTTCAGCAAAAGCATAAAGTAATTTTGCGCCATGCTTGATAATTCCACCAAACTCCTGAACAGTTCCCGGAAGGAATCCTGGAACATCTTCGAATGTGATCAATGGAATGTTGAAGGCATCACAGAATCGTACGAAACGCGCTGCTTTTACTGAGCTGTCGATGTCGAGCACTCCGGCCAGAATAGCTGGCTGATTGGCCACAATACCAACAGGCTGACCATTCAGACGGGCGAAACCAACAATGATATTTTTTGCATAATAAGGCTGAATCTCAAAAAAGTTGTGATCGTCGATAACCGTTGTGATGATGTCGTGCATATCGTAAGGTTTGTTCGGATCATCGGGCACGATGGAGTCGAGTGATTCATCTTCACGATACTGATTATCTGTGCAAACTTTTACAGGCGGATCCTCCATATTGTTTGAAGGAAGGAAACTCATCAGCTCACGGATCATCATCATGGCATTTTCATCACTCTCAGCAAGCAGGTGGGCAACACCGCTTTTGCTGTTGTGTGTCATGGCACCGCCAAGGTCTTCCTTGGTCACTTCCTCATGGGTCACGGTCTTAATTACATCAGGACCTGTAACAAACATATAGGAAGTGTTTTTTACCATCATAATGAAATCGGTGATGGCAGGTGAATACACTGCTCCGCCGGCACATGGGCCAAGAATGGCTGAAATCTGCGGAATAACTCCAGATGACATTACGTTGCGATAAAAGATATCGGCATATCCGCCAAGGCTTTCAACACCTTCCTGAATACGAGCACCACCTGAGTCATTCAGACCAATGACAGGAGCACCCATTTTCATGGCTAGGTCCATGATTTTTACAATTTTATCGGCATTTGCGCGGCTAAGAGATCCTCCAAAAACAGTGAAATCCTGGGCAAATACATACATCAGTCGACCATCGATTTTACCATAACCCGAAACGACACCATCGCCAAGGAATTTTTGCTTGTCCATGTCGAAATCGGTGCTACGGTGGGTAACAAATTTGTCTACCTCGACAAAAGTATTCGGATCGAGCAGATCGACGAGCCTTTCGCGGGCTGTTTTGCGTCCGGCGTCATGTTGCTTGATGATTCTTTCTTCGCCACCACCCAATTCGGCTAAGCGGCTGTTTTCTTCCAGAAGTTGAAATTTGTTTTCTGATGACATGCTTTTGTATTGTGTTTATCAGTAAAGATTCTTTATTCGATAACAACCATGGGCTGGTCGCTGTTTACTGTATCGCCTTCTTTTACAAGAATACGTTTGATTTTACGGTCCTGTTTCACCTTATATTCGCTTTCCATTTTCATGGCCGAAACGACAATCACGGTATCACCAGCTTTTACTTCGTCGCCTTCTTTAAACAGAATTTTCACCACCTTGCCCGGCATCGGTGAAGAAATGGTGTTGGCATCTTCGCCATCATCTTTCTTCCTGTTCATCAGGTATTTGGCTTCAGCATCGATGATATCCACATCAAATGATTCGTAGAGTGTGTTTACCATATAGCTTTTACTGTTGCGTCCTTCGACCAGTTCTACATTGAAAGAACGGTTTTCGTGTAAGATGCTGTAAACCCCTTTTTCAACCTCGGCAATATCCAACTCATAATAGGTTTTATCGATCAGGATATTGAATTTTGTGCCTTCGCGGCTAAGCAGTTCGATGGTCGAAATGCGATTATTAATTTTTACTTCGTACGACATTGATTAACAGATTAACAGATGGATCACAGACGGAGAATCGAACGTTTACGGCCAAAATCTTTCCAGCTATTTCCCAGTTCCTGGGTTGGTCTGGCTTGTTGCAGGGATTCCAGTTTTGAAATATAATCTACAAAAGCAGTTATAGCAGCGATATCAACCGTACGTTCCGTACAATTGATCCGTTTTTGCAGAAATTCCTGATTTTCCTCAATGAAATGGGTATTATAGCGTCCTTTCAGAAAATCAGGTACTTCAAGAATGCGGTGAAGATAAGGGATTGAAGTCTTAACACCGGTTATTTTATAGGAAAACAAAGCCCGTTTCAGTCGTTTGATTGCTTCTTCACGTGTTTGCGCCCATACAATGAGTTTTGAAATCATCGGGTCATAATACATCGGAATTTCATAGCCTTCATATACATAACCGTCATGACGAACACCAAGACCCAGTGGGGAACGAATGTGTTTTATCACACCCGGACTTGGCATAAAATTGTTATCAGGATCTTCGGCATAAATACGCACCTCAATAGCGTGGCCGCTTTGTTTCAAATCTTCTTGTTTGAATGCCAGTGGAAGACCGTTGGCAACATTGATTTGTTGTTTTACAAGATCAACACCAACCACGCGTTCGGTGATTGGGTGTTCAACCTGCAAACGGGTATTCATTTCAAGAAAATAATAATTCAAATTGTCATCAACGATAAACTCGATTGTTCCAGCTCCATAATAGTTCACGGCTTTGGCAGCAGCAACGGCATCAGCACCCATTTTCATCCGAACTTCGGGCGTCATGATTGGAGATGGGGTTTCCTCAACTACTTTCTGGTGGCGGCGTTGAACCGAACATTCGCGTTCAAATAAATGAACTATATTTCCATGTTGATCACCAAGTACCTGAAATTCAATATGATGTGGAGATGAAATATATTTTTCAATATAAACCGCATCATCACCAAAAGCTGCTTTGGCTTCTGATCTTGCGCCGCTGATTGCATTGATAATGTCTTCTTCACGTTTAACAAGACGCATACCTTTGCCACCTCCGCCAGCGCTGGCTTTAATCATCACCGGCAGACCTATTTGCTTGATAACTTCCAGAGCCGTTTTGATATCGTTGATGGGTTCGGTGGTTCCGGGAACAACCGGAACTCCTGCAGCAATCATGGTTTTACGGGCAGTGATTTTATCGCCCATTGTATCGATTGCATAAGGTGATGGCCCAATGAAAATGATGCCTTCTTTCTCGCACATTCGGGCGAAATCGGCATTTTCAGATAAGAAACCATAACCCGGATGGATTGCATCCGCACCTGTTAATTTGGCTGCTTCGATGATTTTGTCTTTGCGGAGATAACTTTCGGCGGATGGAGCCGGCCCGATACAAACGGCGTCGTCAGCATAGCGGACATGCATCGCCTTGCGGTCGACATCGGAATAAACAGCCACTGTTTCAATGCCCATTTCACGGCACGAACGCATGACTCTCACAGCGATTTCGCCACGGTTGGCAATAAGTACTTTTTTAATCATATTTCAGGTTAAATAATTGTAATTCAGCAAGATTTCTTCCAATCAGAGGCCATAAAAAGCGGGTAAAGATATACAATTTATTTAAAATTGATAATTTAGACTAATTTAAAATGATTTCTTTTTTGCGATCCTATCTTTGTCAAAATAAGACTATTTCATACAGGAATTTCTCTTTTCCTACTGTGTTTGTACCGCTACCGCATGGTTTCTTCAAGAAACTTTGTAAAGATTGATATTGGATTATTGTTCCTTAGCTATGATTATTCCTGAGATTGATTATTTTTGTCGAACAACTTGTCTGTTACTCCGATGAAAGTTTGGTTTTATTTCTTCATTGCTGTCTTTTTCATAAGTTTTGAAACTTTTTCCCAATCTGGAAGTGCGGCTATCAGAATTGATAGTTTGGAGAATGCCTTGAAACAGGCTGATCCTTCGCAGAAAATATTCATCATGCAACAAATGGTCGATCTGGCAGGCCCGATTGCACCAAAACTGGCGCATTCATATGCCCTTA
>CAZVKW010000090.1:0-7880 GCA_964627945.1 uncultured Lentimicrobiaceae bacterium | reverse complement strand
TCAGAAACAGGAAGCAAATCAGTCAACAGCAGTCGACCGTTGATGAATTAAAAGGGCAAAACAATATTCTGCAGAAGCAGTTATCTGATAATGAGGCCCAGGTTGAATCAGCTGTAAATCAACAGACTGCAAAATTGCAGGAACAGCTTGATGTTACACGTTCCAAGGAGCTGGAACTAAAAAAGACATTAAAAAAGGCAGAAGATGCCAATTATCTCAAAAATGCATTTCTCGGAATTATCAGCCACGAAATCAGAACTCCTCTCAATGGGATTATCGGTTTTTCAAGCTTGCTCGAAACAGAACTTAGTCTGCTCGAAAACAAAGAATTATATGAATTTGCCGAAGGTATTCAGCAAAGCGGCGACCGTCTTTTGAATCTGCTGAACAATATCATCGACATCAGCAAACTGGAAGCCAATGATATCGATATCGATCTTCATCCATGTAAAATTGATGAAATTGTAAATAATATTTTCGAGCTTTTCGTTTTTGTGGCCAATGAAAAGGGTCTTGCTTTCAAATCCAAATTATCAGAGGTACCGCAAGTGATCGCTGACAATGCCAAGCTGATGCGGGTAATACATATTATAGTCGACAATGCAATCAAATATACGCAATCGGGTTTTGTAAATATTACATGCAGTTTTGTGCCAGATACGAATGAAGTTCTGGTACGTGTAAAAGATACAGGTACTGGTATTGAAGCGAATTATCAGAAGCATTTGTTTGAGGCCTTCAGACAGGAGAGCAGCGGAATGAGCCGCTCATATCAGGGGGCCGGATTGGGATTACCACTCGCAAAACGATTGCTCGATCTGATGCATGGCCGTATCATGATTAATAGTATGCAGAATGTAGGCACAACAGTTGATATCTATATTCCTTGTGAAAAGACAGTTTCAGGCAGCTATGAACCTATTATGGATACGGAAGCATTGGCGCCACAGATCGGCAAACTGGATATTTTTATTGTGGAAGATGATCGTATGAACCGGATGGTTTTGCAGAAAATTCTTCATAAATCAGGTCAGGTTACAATGGCTGTGGATGGCGATGAAACCATGAAAATTGTAAGTGAAAGGTATAAGAAAGGACATCTGTTTCAGGTAATGCTTTTTGATATCAATCTTCCATCACCCTGGGACGGTATTAAGCTTCTGCATACGATCAGGGCTGAATATAAGGAATATCGTTATGTTCCCTTTATTGCTCAAACTGCCTATGCCATGGCCGGCGACCGTGAAAAAATGATTGATGCCGGTTTCGACGACTATCTTGCAAAACCTATCAACAAAAATGAGTTGATGACCATAATTGTAAATCAGTTAGAGAAGTTTAAGGCATTAAAAAGCTAAAAACATCTGATTTATTCATACCTTTGCAGGCGGAATTTTTACCCACAGTAATTATTTAACTTTCTATTATTCAAATAATTAACCTAAAAATATTTTATCATGTCTGAAAAAATTTCGAGCAAGGTTGCTCCCGGTGTGGCCACAGGCGACAGTTTACAGGAAATTTTCCGAATTGCAAAGGATCAGCAGTTTGCTATTCCAGCTGTTAATGTTACCGGTACTAATACCGTGAACGGGGTAATGGAATCAGCACGCGAAGCCGGTTCCCCAGTCATTATACAGTTTTCGAATGGCGGAGCCGCATTTTATGCTGGTAAAGGACTGTCGAACAGTGGTGAAAAAGCAGCTATCATCGGTGGTGTTGCAGGTGCTTTGCATGTTCATGCTGTTGCTGAATATTATGGAATCCCGGTCGTTTTGCACACGGATCATGCCGCTAAAAAGCTTCTTCCCTGGATTGACGGACTACTGGATGCAGGTGAAAAACATTTCAAACAATATGGCAAACCGCTTTTCAGTTCGCATATGCTTGATTTATCGGAAGAACCTCTTGAAGAAAACCTTGAAATCTGCAAAAGTTATCTCGAACGGATGTCGAAAATGGGTATGACACTTGAGATTGAACTGGGAATAACCGGTGGTGAAGAAGACGGTGTAGATAACTCAGACGTTGACAGCGCACGCCTCTATACACAGCCTGAGGAAGTTGCACAGGCCTATAAGATTTTGAGTTCAGTCAGTGACCGTTTTACAATTGCGGCTGCTTTTGGAAATGTTCATGGAGTGTATAAACCTGGTAATGTAAAGCTTGAGCCTAAGATTCTGAGCAATTCTCAGAAATATATTCAGGAACATTTTGGTACCGGTCATAACCCTGTAAACTTTGTATTCCATGGTGGATCTGGTTCGGAACCTGAGAAAATTAAAGAAGCTATCTCGTATGGTGTTGTGAAGATGAACATTGACACAGATACACAATGGGCTTATTGGGATGGTATCCGTGTTTTCGAAAAGAAATACCATGATTATCTGCAGGCTCAGATTGGAAATCCTGAAGGTGAAGACAGTCCGAACAAAAAGTACTATGACCCACGTAAATGGCTTCGCGAAGGCGAACGTGCCATGATCGATCGTCTGAAGATTGCTTTCAACGATCTGAACTGTATTCAGAGATACTAATCATCATCAGATTACAAAAAAAAGGCTGTCTTTCGGACAGCCTTTTTTGTTTACATATTTATCAATCAATACTTTATCTGGAAAGATCGGCCATTAAATCTTTGGCATGAACACTCAAAACAGGGATAGGTGAATGATTGACCATTTGTGCTGCAAATGAACCGCTCCACAGGTTTGAAGGCATTTTCTCCTGTTGGTCCATGATGCTTATCAGATTTGCTTTGGTTTTGATGGCATAATCAATCGTTGCATCTGTAATATCGTGGGTTTCAATGATTTTCTTTACGTATTCAATCTGGTTTTCTGTGAGATAATGTTCAACTTGTTGTACATATTCATTCACGCGAAGACGAACTTCTTCGATCGTTGTTGTATGCATTACAAGAATATGGATCTTGGCATTGAAATATTTTGCAATGAGTGAGGTAATCGGCACTTTCTGACGACTTTCGACAGTGCTGTCGATTGGCATAACGATGTTGCTGATGGGACGGTGTATATCAACACCGGCACGAATCGAAATAATCGGTCTTTCGGTAGATGTGACAATGCGTAAAGCATTGCTTCCGATCCAGAATTCTTCAAATCCGGAAGAGCCGTGTGTTCCCACTACAATGAGGAATGCATCCAGTTCTTCTGCTGTGTTCACGATTTCCTGGTAAACTTTTCCTTCTTTGACAAGGAATGAAATGGTATTGTGTGCCAGGCTTGACTGATACTGATCAACCAGCTTTTTAAACCTGGCAATTACCTCACCAACAATATGTTCCTGATTTACCCTGAAAATCTCTTTTCCGTTTTCCGGTCTGTTAACCCATATCATCACAATGTCAGCTGATGCTTTTTCTGCGATAGAAATTGCATGCTCAAGGGCGTTGATAGAGCAATCCGAAAAATCGATCCCGACGAGAATTGTTTTATTCATATTATGGTATGTTTGTTATTCAAAGATAACGAAAAATCATGGCTTTATTTTATCTTTTATGATAAAAGCCTGAGAAAAATATGGAAGAATATTCTTCAGAACACCTTCAGCTTCAACCCGTGTTCTGAAATTGCCTGCCCGAACCCTGTAATAAGGAGCTCCATAGGTAAGCTCGACAGGAGTGTCAGGAAAATTTATTGTAAAATTCTCAACTACTGCATTGGCCTTTTCAACAGCATCGTTGCCGGAATCCATGAATATCTGAATCTTAAATCCATCAATTTCAGGATGATCTGTTTTGAATTGTTTGTGAAGGTCCAATACTTTGTCGACTCTGTTATCCTGAACAATCTTCACGTTTCCTTCCTGCTCCGTTTGTGTGAAAGCAGGTATACTTATCATGATAATGGCGATAAAAAGAAAGAATTTGGTAAACATAATTTTAGTTGTTGGCAAGCGATTGAACGCTCAAAACTGGCACAGATGCATTGTTGATAATCTGTTGTGAAAAAGGTCCCAGAAACATACTGCCATTCGCTGTTCCCTGATCAGTCATGATTGTTATCAAATCAGCATGTTGTTCAATAGTAAATTCGAGCAGCGAAGTTGTCATATTGTCAGAATCTATTTCAAAAAGGGTATGTCGTATGTCTTCTTTTTCAAGAAAATCGGCTGTTTCATCAGCATAATGTCTGATACGTTTTCTGATCACATTGATGGGAAGTGTATACAGGAGCAAAATCAGAATTTCGGCATCAAAATACCTTGCTATTTTTGCTGCATATGGAAGTTTCAGTTTCGTATCTGCCGAATTATCAATGGGTAAGACAATCTTTTTAATATTATCCTGAAACTCAAAATTGTTTCTGATAGTAACTACCGGACAAGGAGAGGTCATTACAATCCGGTAAGCATTGCTCCCAACCCAATATTCCTCATATCCGCTGGTGCCATGGGTTCCGGAAAAGATCAGATTGGCATGAATGGATTTTGCGACGGAAGCGATTTCTGTACAGACTTTTCCTTTCCGTAAGATCTGATTGATCTTGCCATGATGGGCCTTTGTTGAATATTCAGCGATGATCTCATCCAGCCGTGTTTTGGTATCGATTCTCAGATTGTGGTCAATACTGAACTGATGCTCAGGAGTGGCAGTATGGTCCACCCAAACAAGGCTGATATCTGCCTCCATTTTATTCGCGAAGAGCATCGCATAATCAAGCGCATGAAAAGCGTTTTTCGAAAAATCAAAAGCAACCAATATGTGTTTCATGACATGTGATGTTTGTAGTTTAACATTAACAATCAATCAGTTAAGTAATGTGTTGCCTTAAACTAAACACGATTTTTTTGATTTATCATTGCTGCTAATTTATATAAATTTACGCAATAAGCAAGCCTTTTCAAAAAACAAGCCGGTGCCGGCATTATTTGTACTTTTGTCAGGCAAAAACAAACGGATGAACAATAATCTTGATCCTTACGGTACCGGACTTTCAAAAGCTGAAAAAGAGATTGAAAAGGCGCTCAGACCTGATGCTTTTTCGAGTTTTGCAGGTCAGGAAAGTGTGGTTGAAAACCTCAGGATTTTTGTGAAAGCGGCCACTCAGCGTGGTGAAGCCCTTGATCATGTGCTGCTGCATGGCCCTCCCGGACTGGGTAAAACCACCCTTTCGCACATTATTGCCAATGAGTTGGGCGTAAATATTAAAATCACTTCAGGACCCGTTCTTGATAAACCCGGTGATTTGGCTGGTCTGCTCACCAATCTCGGCGAGAACGATGTTTTGTTCATCGACGAGATTCATCGTTTAAGTCCGGTAGTGGAAGAATATCTTTATTCTGCCATGGAGGATTTTCGTATTGACATCATGATCGAAACCGGACCCAATGCCCGCAGCGTGCAGATTTCACTCAATCCGTTTACGCTTATCGGGGCAACCACACGTTCGGGATTGTTGACATCTCCTTTGCGTTCACGTTTTGGAATCAATTCACGCTTAGCTTATTATGATGCTGAAACACTCTGCGGAATCGTAAAACGCTCGGCATCTATCCTAAAAGTTCCGATCAGCGAGGAAGCGGCTTATGAAATTGCCCGTCGGAGTCGCGGCACCCCACGTATTGCGAATCTTCTGTTGCGGCGTGTGCGCGATTTTGCGCAGATCAAAGGCAATGGCAGCATCGATATCGAAATTGCCCGATACGCACTTTCGGCATTACATGTCGATAAATTCGGGCTGGATGAGATGGACAATCGGATCCTGCTCACCATCATTGACAAATTCAAAGGCGGTCCTGTTGGAATAACAACCATTGCAACTGCTGTTGGTGAAGAGGCCGGAACGATCGAGGAAGTGTATGAGCCTTTTCTCATTCAGGAAGGGTATATCATGCGGACTCCCCGTGGTCGCGAGGCTACAGAATTGGCCTACAAGCATTTGAATAAGACACGAATTCCACAGCAGGGTAATCTTTTCAGCGAATAGACCCATGTTGAAAGACATGCTTCCTGCTTCATTCTCTGAATTTATCGTAGAAAAAGCGACTGAACTAGGTTTTGATGCCTGTGGAATCATTACGGCCAGGCATCTTGATCAGGATGCCGAAAAAATGGAAGTGTGGCTTGAACAGGGTTTTCAGGCCGGAATGAGTTATCTGGAAAAGAACCGTGAAAAACGATATAATCCTTCCCTGCTCGTTGATGAAGCAAAATCCGTAATAAGTGTTTTATACAATTATTTTCCTAATGAGCTCCTTCCATCCGAAGATCAGTATTTGATTGCTAAATACGCATATGGTGAAGATTATCACAGGGTTGTGAAAGATAAATTGTACGAATTATTTCAAATAATCCTCTCGCACTATCCCGAAGCTTCCGGACGTGTTTTTACCGATTCAGCTCCTTTTCTTGATCGGGGCTGGGCCGAAAAATGCGGATTGGGATTTATCGGAAAAAATACCTGTCTGATACATCCGCGTAAAGGATCATTTCACTTTATCGGGCAATTGGTGATCTCCCTCCCGCTTGCTGAAACTGGGGAAGAGGTGACAGATTATTGCGGAACCTGCAGCCGGTGTATCGATGCCTGTCCAACCGATGCGATTCTTGCCCCTCATATACTCGATGCCCGAAAATGTATTTCATATCAGACGATTGAATATAAAGGTGATTTTGCATCTGATATTCAGTTACATAACTGGATATTTGGCTGTGATATCTGTCAGGATGTATGTCCGTGGAATCGGTTTTCGAAATCGAATAACGAAACTCGTTTCAGACTTTCGGATGAGTTAAAAAGCTTCAGAAAATCAGATTGGGACAATCTATCAGAAGTTGATTTCAATCGGATTTTCGAAAAATCGGCCATTCAGCGTGCCGGATTTTTGGGACTGAAACGCAATATAGACAAAGTGAACTCGCAACAGAAAGATTTCACTACTTTGCCGCCTTCGACAGATTGAACTGATATGCAAGTGAAAGCTGCAATACATCGTTAAATTCTCCGTATTTGTTTCCGTACCTGCGAACATTCCCTTCAACCGGGGTTTTCCGTATGCTGTTGATTGAATTTACGGTTCTCACGGCTACATTCCATGAGGGTGTAATATAGAACCTTACTCCGATTACCGAATTGAAACATACACTTTTCCAGTCATTTAGATCAATTTCGTAATAATCTTTCTCCTCAAATGAGCCTAATAAAAAGCTAGCCGAAAGTCCTCCTTCGAATGTGAATCCACGAAATTTGTATTGATAAAGCAATGGAAGATCGGCATAGTTTAACCTGAGCAGATAGTTCTGAAAATCAGGCTGATCAATATTTGCATTGTAGCGCGAACCTTTTTGAATAAGACACAATTCCATCTGAATGGCAGTTTTTGGATTGAGTGAGAGAGAGGTAAAGAAACCTCCCGACAGGCCGGCTTTGTCAAAACCTGCATACATATCACCCGCTACCTGTGATGAAACAAATCCGGCCATGATGCCTCCACTGAACTGCTGGGCATCGGTAAATAATGGCAGTAAAACAACTAATACAAGATATAATTTTCGCATTTTCTGATATGTTTTAAACAAAGATATCAAATGAAATTCACTTTGGGATCCAACGAAATCAGGGTGATTGTTAACGAATTGTGAACTTATTCATTTTGTTACTGATATTCGGTGTATTAACATTAATTTTACACTGAAATAAAGTCTGGTCACATGATGAAAGAACATATTTCTTATCGCATTTTGTTGGTTGACGACGAAATCGATGTTCTCGAATTCCTTAGCTATAATCTGAAAAAAGAAGGATTTACCGTTTTTACCGCTTCCAATGGAAATGAAGCCTTAAAAAAGGCGGTTGCCGAGATTCCTCACCTCATTGTGCTTGATGTAATGATGCCCGGAATGGATGGAATTGCAA
>CAZVKW010000089.1:0-12208 GCA_964627945.1 uncultured Lentimicrobiaceae bacterium | reverse complement strand
TTGATTTTATTTTCAATTCTTTACCTTTAATGAAATTGGTATTCAGACTGTTGCAAAACGGACAGGATTTAAAATGATCAGTTGTTTCAAATTCCTGACAGCAATCTTCACAAACGGCGACTGCCTGTATTAGATTGATTTCAATCACTGCTTTCTCTAATGAACTTCCGATTATAGCTTCTTTCAAGGCAAACTCTAGTGCATCCAGCATCACACCGGATAAGCTCCCGATTTCGAGATGGACCTTATCAATCGTTTTGGCTCCGGCCTGCCGGGCTTCATCCTCAACGATTTCTACAATATTCATGGCGATTGAAAGTTCGTGCATCTGAAAATAATCAGTAAGTTTTAATTTCCTGACAAAGGTACGGCTTTCAGGAAAACATGAATCAGCTGTTCAATTAGTTTCTATGAATTCTTTGTTATGTCATAGATGTTTTGTGCTGCCGTTATACCATTGTTCCAATTCCAGATTGGTACGATTGATAGCAATTACCAATATTGCTTTATCAATCCCGCTGATCAGTTTCAATTACAGTTGGGTAGGATTGATGGGAATTTGAAAATGTGGTTACCTCACTTGCAGAGCGAATATGTGGTAACATACTGATTCATCGAAAATTATTTTCATTGTTTGATCAATACCAATTTATCCGTTTCAAAACCCATATCCCTAGCAGTCTGCACCAATTTTAAATAGGTTTCCTGATTCAGTTGTTTGTCCTTTGAAAGTATCCATAAATATTTTCTGGAAGGATCACCTACCAAGGCATAGCGATAGTCTGGATCGAGAGCAATTACCCAATATGGACCTGCAAAAGGCCAGAAAAACTGAACCTTAAGTTTGCCCGGAAAAGCAGGATCGGGAACCCAAGCCTTCCCCGTAACTTCACTCTTTTTATGAGGTTCAATGCTGCTGATTCCGCGATTAGTTACCTTGATTTTACCGTTTTCCATCAGTTCATATGTGGCGGTAACAAATTCCAGATTCTTTTCGAATTTGTTTGGAAGGCGGGCAATTTCATACCATGTGCCGGCATATTGCTTTACATCGAGAACTTTCACTGTTTCGAGAGGTTGCGATTTGCAGGAAATGATTCCGATGAAACTAAGAAGAGTTATAAGTTTTTTCATATATCAAATGTACATAAAAAAATCCTGACAGAAAAGAATATCCTGCCAGGATTAAGTATATAATTATCTGATTTACAATTGTGGACCAGCAGCAACTAGACGCTTGCCTTCTTCGTTATCGGTATATTTTGAAAAATTCTCAACAAAGAGTTTTGCCAGTTCCAATGCTTTACGATCATACTCTGATGGATCAGCATAGGTATTTCGTGTGTCAAGTACTTCAGTGTTCACACCATGCAGTTCAGTCGGGATTTCAAGATTGAAAATATCAGTTTTCTTGGTAGGAACATGATCAATGCTTCCATCCATAATGGCATCGATGATGGCACGGGTATCCTTGATTGAAATACGTTTTCCTGATCCGTTCCAGCCGGTATTTACCAGATAAGCTTTTGCACCAACAGCTTCCATCCTTTTCACAAGTTCAATTGCGTATTTGGTAGGGTGGAGGGCAAGAAATGCATTTCCAAAACAGGCTGAAAAAGTCGGCTGAGGAGAAGTCACACCACGCTCTGTACCAGCGAGTTTTGCAGTAAAACCAGAAAGGAAATGATACTTTGTCTGATCACTTGTGAGCTTTGAAACGGGAGGGAGTACTCCAAATGCATCAGCTGTTAGGAAGATAACTTTTTTAGCATGGCCAGCCTTTGAAACAGGTTTTACGATATTATCGATGTGATAGATCGGATATGAAACACGGGTGTTTTCTGTTTTTGATTTGTCGTCAAAATCGATGGAACCATCAGCTCTTACAACGAGGTTTTCGAGCAATGCATCCCGTTTGATAGCATGAAAGATATCAGGTTCGTTTTCCTTGCTCAGATTGATACATTTTGCATAGCAGCCTCCTTCGAAGTTGAAAACACCTTCATCGTCCCAGCCATGTTCGTCATCACCGATGAGCATGCGTTTCGGATCGGCTGAAAGGGTGGTTTTCCCTGTACCTGAAAGACCAAAGAAAACTGCTACATCACCTTCTTTACCAACGTTGGCAGAGCAGTGCATCGAAGCGATACCCCGCAAAGGCAGGTAATAATTCATCATGGTAAAGATTCCTTTTTTCATTTCACCGCCGTACCATGTTCCACCGATGATTGACATGCGTTCTTTTAGATTGAAAACAACAAAGTTTTCAGAATTCATGCCCATCTCTTTCCAGTCCGGATTCACGGTTTTGGAGGCATTCAAAACAACGAAATCAGGTACAAAACTTGCCAGTTCTGATGCATCTGGACGGATGAACATATTCTTTACAAAATGCGCCTGCCAGGCAACTTCCATTACGAAACGTACTTTCAGACGGGTATCAGGATTGGCGCCGGCATAAGCATCCATCACATACAGTTTCTTGCCTGAGAGTTGTGTGGAAGCGAGTTTTTTTAGTTTGGCAAATTTCTCCGGTTCAAGCGGACGATTGTCATTCTTTCCCTGTGTTGACCACCACATTGTGTCTTTCGAAACTTCATCCATTACAATGTACTTGTCCTTTGGCGAACGCCCGGTGAAGATTCCTGTATCAACCGAAATAGCTCCGGTATCGGTTAGAATTCCTTTTGAAAAACCTTCGAGTGAGGGGTCTGTTTCGTGTTCGTACAGTACATCGAACGAAGGATTATGGAATACTTCTTCTACATTCAGAATGCCGTAATGGGCTAATTCTGATTTGATAACTGATTGATCTTTAGACATATTATATTTTTTTGGTTTCCGATTTCAACAATGTGGCAAGCAACAAATTTAACAATATTCCGAAATCTGACAAGCGATAGAAATTCCTGTTTATTATCAAACAAAAAAGCGTCTGGCTTAGTGCCAAACGCTTTTACTATGATCAGAAATAATCAGGAACTATTTATTTTTTTCCTTTTTTATCTTTCTTGTTGCTTTTTCCTTTTTTAGCCAGTTTTTCTTCAACCGCAGCCTGTGCAGCAGCCAGACGGGCGATCGGCACACGGTAAGGTGAACAACTAACATAATTGAGTCCGACACTATGGCAGAACTTAACCGAACTTGGTTCTCCTCCATGCTCGCCACAGATGCCCAATTTAATATTCGGACGTGTCATACGACCACGGTCAACAGCCATTTTCACAAGTTGTCCGACACCTTCCTGATCCAGAACCTGGAATGGGTCATTCTTGAGGATACCTTTGTCCTTATATACTTCAAGGAATTTACCGGCATCGTCGCGTGAATAACCAAAGGTCATCTGGGTAAGGTCGTTGGTTCCAAAAGAGAAGAATTCGGCTGATTGTGCGATTTTATCAGCAACAACAGCTGCTCTTGGCACTTCAATCATCGTTCCGACTAGATATTTGATCGAATCATTGCGTTCAGCAAATACTTTCTCAATGGTTTCACGAACGATTTTTTCCTGCATCTTCATTTCTTCCAGGGTTCCGGTGAGCGGAATCATGATTTCAGGAAGTGCAGTAATGCCTTTTGCCTTCAGATTCAAGGCTGCTTCGATAATAGCACGTGCCTGCATCTCAGTGATTTCAGGATAGGTATTACCTAAACGGCATCCACGGTGACCAAGCATCGGGTTAAATTCATGCAGATTTTCAACTTTTTCTTTGATCTTGGCAGCAGAAACACCCATTACTTTGGCCATTTCTTTCTGACCTTTATCATCATGAGGAACGAATTCATGCAAAGGTGGATCAAGCAGACGAACTGTTACAGGAAGGTCCTGCATAGCTTCGAAGATGCCTTCAAAGTCTTCTCGCTGCATTGGTAAGAGTTTGTCAAGTGCTATACGGCGGCCTGCTTCATCATCTGCAAGAATCATTTCACGCATAGCAAGGATTTTATCGCCACCAAAGAACATATGCTCTGTACGGCAGAGTCCAATACCCTGAGCGCCAAACTGACGTGCTACTTGTGCATCATGCGGAGTGTCGGCATTGGTGCGAACAAGCATTCTTGATTTTGAATCGGCGATATCCATGAGTTTGCCAAAATATCCGCTGAGTTCCGGATCTTTGGTAGCAACGCGGCCATCATATACTTCTCCGGTTGTCCCGTTCAGTGAGATGAAATCACCTTCTTTGAAAGTTTTGCCTTTCATGGTGATTGTACGTTCTTTGTAATCGATCTGAATTCCACCGGCACCTGATACACAGCATTTACCCATTCCGCGGGCTACAACTGCTGCGTGTGAAGTCATACCACCACGGGCAGTAAGGATTCCTTCGGCAACATTCATTCCCTTGAGATCTTCAGGAGAAGTTTCGATACGAACAAGGATAATTTTCTTTCCTTTTGCAGCCCATTCTTCAGCTTCATCAGCATGGAAAACAATTTGTCCGGTTGCAGCACCTGGGGATGCTGGTAATCCCTTAGCCATAACTGATGCATTTTTCAATGCTGCATTATCAAATACTGGGTGAAGGAGTTCATCGAGTTTGTTAGGTTCAACACGAAGGAGTGCTTCGCTTTTTTTGATCAGTTTTTGTTCTGCCATTTCTACAGCAATGCGAACCATAGCAGCACCGGTACGTTTTCCGTTGCGGGTCTGCAACATCCAGAGTTTCCTGTCCTGAATGGTGAACTCAAGGTCCTGCATATCGGTGTAATGATCTTCCAGTCTTTGCTGAACATCATTCAGATCAGCATAAACTTCGGGCATCACTTCTTCAAGTGATGGGAATTGGCTGGCACGAACTTCTTCGCTGATATTCTGTTGAATTGCCCAGCGACGTGATCCTTCAAGAGTGATTTGTTGTGGTGTACGGATACCGGCAACAACATCCTCTCCCTGTGCGTTGATCAGGTATTCGCCATTGAAAATATCTTCACCGGTAGCAGCGTCGCGTGTGAATGCAACACCTGTTCCTGAGTTTTCACCCATATTACCGAAAACCATTGCCTGAACGTTAACAGCGGTTCCCCATTCAGCAGGAATATTATTCAGCTTGCGGTAGAAAATAGCTCTTTCGTTCATCCAGCTGTCAAATACGGCCATTACTGAGCCCCAAAGCTGTTCCCATGGATCAGTAGGGAAGTCTTTGCCAGTTGATTTTTTAACTGCAACTTTGAAACGTTTTACCATTTCTTTCAGGTCAGCAGTTGTTAAATCTGTATCCAGATTTACACCTTTTTCTTTTTTCAGATCATCAATAATTTCTTCAAATGGATCGTGGTCTTCTTTGTTCTGTGGTTTCATGCCAAGAACGACATCACCATACATTTGAACGAAGCGACGGTATGAATCCCACGCAAAGCGCTCATTTCCGCTTTTCTTGGCAATACCTTCAACGGCTTCATCAGTTAATCCAAGATTCAATACTGTATCCATCATCCCTGGCATAGATGCGCGTGCACCTGAACGCACTGAAACAAGACAAGGATTTTCACGGCTTCCGAACTTGGTGCCCATGATTGATTCGACTTTTTTTACAGCTTCTTCAACTTCTTTGCGGATGAGTTCAACTGCATAATCTTTTCCCTGTTGGTTGTAGATTGTACAAACCTCAGTGGTGATGGTAAATCCGGGAGGAACCGGAATTCCGAATGTGTTCATGTCAGCCAGATTGGCTCCTTTGCCTCCAAGTAAGTTTTTCATTGTGGCATCCCCATCGGCTTTGCGATCGCCAAAGGAATACACATACTTAGTTTTTGTCATTTTTATTAAGATTTAGGTTATATGTTATTGATTATGAATATCAACCAGATTTGCAGACAACAATTCTATAATTGTTACAAAAGTAATAAAATCCGGTGAAACTTTTCCCGTAACTGAGGATTCATTGTCCAAATCATACTGCAATCGTTTGAAATTTCTATTTAAACATCTTCTAAATTATAAACGATTATGGGCAAAGTGGCCTAAAAGGCTCATCAATCCAAAAAAAAAGATGAAATTTGCTTACATTAATATGATGAATCTTTATGAATAAAATTGTTGGAATCAGGTACGAGGATAAGTATGAAATGGAGCGCAGGGTGCCTATCGTGCCACACCATGTGAAAAAACTTGTAGCTAAAGGTCTTGAGTTTCATGTTCAGACATCAGCCAAACGTGCATTCACTGATGATAGCTTCGAAGATGCGGGTGCAAAAGTTGTTGCATCCCTCGAAAGAGCTGATGTGATTTTTGGTGTGAAGGAAATGCCTGTTTCTTTCTTTGAGGAGAATAAAACCTATATCTATTTTTCCCATGTTGTGAAAGGTCAACCCTATAATATGCCGATGCTTCGCGCCATGATGGAGAAAAAGTGTCAGTTGATCGATTATGAAAAAATTGAAAATGAAGAAAATAAACGTTTGATTTTCTTTGGAAGATTTGCAGGCCTGGCTGGAATGATCAATTCACTTTGGTCGCTTGGACAACGTTATAAAGAACAGGGAATCGAAACTCCTTTTGCCCATATCAGACAAGCTTATACATACCCTTCACTTAAACAAGCCTGTGAGGCAGTTTCAAAGGCAGGATATGAAATTGCACGCAATGGATTACCCGATGCTATTTCTCCAGTTGTTATTGCTTTTACGGGATATGGCAATGTTTCCAAAGGTGCACAGGAAATAGCTCAGTTATTGCCTTCCATTGAAGTTACTCCGCAACAACTTCTTGAACTTAATCCTGATACAACTCCACGGAATCTTATTTATAAAGTTGTTTTTAAAGAAAGTGACTTATCTTGTCCAAAAGACAATACCGAAGTTTTTGATTTGCATGAATACTATTCAAATCCTGAACTCTATCAAAATTGCTTTGAGACCTATGTGCCTCATATTACGGTTCTTGTGAATTGTATTTACTGGAATAATCGCTACCCACGGATGATAACAAAGGATTTTCTCGAGAAATTATACAGTCATGGTGAGCCGAAAATTAAAGTAATCGGCGATATCAGTTGCGATCCCGACGGATCGATTGAATGCACACACAAGGGTACTGAAATTGAAAATCCTGTTTTTGTGTATAATCCATTTACCCGTCAGCCTACTTACGGATTTGAAGGTCAGGGGATTCTGGTTATGGCAGTTGATATTCTTCCAAGTGAACTTCCGCTTGAATCCTCCATCGGTTTTAGTGAAGCTTTATATCCTTATGTAGAACAGATTGTCAAAGCTAATTATTCCGGTTCGTTTGATGAAGTCAATTTGCCTTTGGCAATAAAGAAGGCAATGGTTCTTCATAAAGGAGAATTTACGCCAAATTATACCTATATGAAAGCCTTCGTTTAATTGGATTATATTTTGAAATTAAAGATACCAAACCATCGTTTATGAAGAAAATTTTAATTCTTGGAGCCGGATTATCAGCGACTTGTATGATCGAATATCTGCTTGAACACAGCGAGAAGTATGACTGGCAGATTCAACTGGGTGATATTGATGAAGAAGCTGCTATTCGTAAGGTTGGTAATCATCCACGTGCAAGAGCATTCCGTTTTGATATCCAGGAATCAGATAATATCGCTTCAATCCTGCAGGGTATGGATCTGGTTGTTTCAATGTTACCAGCCCGTTTCCATGATCTGATAACAGCTGAATGTCTCAAACAGGGCATTCATATGGCTACTGCCTCGTATGTATCTCCTTATATGAAATCTATTGAGGATGAAGTAAAGGAAAAAGGACTTACTTTCTTGAATGAATTGGGCGTTGATCCTGGAATTGATCATATGTCGGCGATGCAGATCATTGACAGGATTCACAGCCGGGGAGGAGAAGTAACCGCGTTTTTTAGCTTTACCGGAGGTTTGGTTGCACCTGAATCAGATGATAATCCATGGAATTATAAATTCACCTGGAATCCGCGCAATGTTGTTCTGGCTGGTCAGGGAGTATCACAGTATATTATGCGTGGTAGATACAAATATATCCCATATCACAAACTTTTTGAAAGATTTATGATGCGTAATGTGTTGAATCTTGGTGATTTTGAAGTATATCCAAACCGTGATTCACTTAAATACCGCAAGATATACGGAATGGACAATATTGGGACCATGTATCGTGGAACAATGCGCCGGCCGGGATATTGTGATGCTTGGAATGTGTTTGTGCAACTTGGTTGTACGGATGATACATTTACCATTGAAAATTCAGAAAACCTCACATATCGCGATTTTTTCAATACTTTTTTGCGTTATGATCTTGTTAAACCTGTCGAAGATAAACTCTGTGAGTATTTACATCTTGAACCTGATGGGGAAATAATGCGGAAACTTAGTTGGCTTGGAGTGTTTGAAAATCGCATGATAGGATTGAAAAATGCCACACCTGCTCAGATTCTTCAAAAGCTTCTGGAAGAAAAACTGTCACTCAATGCCAATGACAAGGATATGATTGTTATGCAACATGAAATAGAGTATACGCTTGAAAATCAATCCTATAAAATCACATCTGCGATGGGTTTCATTGGAAGAGATACCGTTCATACGGCAATGGCTGTTACTGTTGGAACCCCACTGGCAATTGCAATAAAACTACTGTTAACTGGTGAAATTACCACGAAAGGTGTGATTATTCCTATTAAACCGGATGTTTATGAACCTATTCTGGCTGAACTGGTCGAATATGGAATAAAATTTGAAGAGAAAGAAGAAGTGTTAGCATAAAATTGGATTATTAAACCTTAACGAACTTACCTTCTGCAGTTGGTTTAAAATTCCATTTGAGACCACCAGTTTCAATGGTTACTTTGATAACTTCACCTTGGAATAAGTTGCCATTAAGATCAGCTTGAATATTATAATCAATCGTTTCATTAGATCTGGTTGAAATCAATTCCCTGTTATATATAAATTCTTTCTTATCACTGTTATGTAGTACAATATGTATGTTAGTAAGGCGACTTTTTCCAGAGTTATAGATAAGAAGTGATCCGGAATCAATAATGTGATTCTTAAATGCCACATTGACAGGAACATTGCCAGCAGAAGGTTTTCTAAAGAATAACATAATAATGGGTTGTTTCAAATAAACTTAGGCAAAGGTAGAATATTATATTAAGGAAACAGATTTTGTTTTTGTTAAATTATTGGATCAATGTAATTTGGATTACAAAGAAAATAAAGACTGATATTCAATGATTTTATGTATTATATTGAATAGTTAAATATTTAAAAAATAGAGATACAATGAGAGTTATTTGATTCAATCACGCCTCAAATTTCTAACTTTGTCCAAATTTTATATATGAGAACCATTATAATTATTGTTTTTATTGTCATTATCATTCTGATATTTAAAAGACTAACCAATTCAAAAGGCAAGCAATCCAATTCCGGAACAGATGCTGATTCTTCAGATAAATCGAAAGGAAATGGCTATGCCAAATGGATAGGAGGTGGTTTGGGCTGGGCTTTTGGAGGTCCGATTGGTGGAATACTCGGTTTTGCCTTTGGTAAAATGTTTGAAGACATGAATGGCGGTAAATACGGCAGTAGTGGTAGTTTGCAAACTGATTTTAAAATGAGTTTGCTTGTCTTGACAGCTGCAGTTATGAAAGCTGACGGAACAGTAAAAAAATCAGAACTTGATTATGTCAAAAATTTCTATTTCAGGAATTTTGGTGGCAGTGCAGAGCAATACATTCTGATGTTGCGCGAAATTCTTAAACAAGAGATAAACGTCAGAGAGGTAAGTCTTCAGGTTGGTCAATACATGGATTATCCTTCAAAATTGCAGATTCTGCATTATCTTTTTGGTATTTCAAAAGCCGATGATCATTTTCATCCTTCTGAAATTGAAATGATTAATCAGATTTCAGCTTTTATGGGGATTAGCGCCTCTGACCTTGAATCGATTCGCGCCATGTTCTTTAAGGATGTAAATAGTGCTTATAAGATTCTTGAGCTTTCTGAGAGCGCTACTGATGAGGAAGTTAAAAAAGCCTACCGAGAAATGGCAGTAAAATATCATCCTGATAAAGTAGGGCATTTGGGAGAGGAAGTCAGGAAGGCTGCCGAAGAAAAGATTCAGGAAGTGAATGCTGCTTATGAACAGGTGAAGAAACAAAGAGGATTCAAATAGGATAGCTTTTTAGTTTACTTGAAAAAGCGCCATTTTACACCAAAATATAACCTTGGATCACGCATCGGGTAATGGGGAGTGGTGTAATAGGTATAATTACCCAAAAGGCCAAAAAGGTTTTCATATTGAACAAACAGATTGGCTTTTTTTACTTTTAAAGTAAGAAAAACATCCAGATAGGGGAAGTTTCCGATTTTCTTCTCATCCTGCAAATAAAACGTTCTAAGAGCCGGCATATAGGCATCAGCATAATAGGATGAAAACCACCGAAGCGTTATGCCGGGTTTAATTGTGGCCGCCTTTGAGAAAAGATCCTGTACAAAAGCAAGTTTTATCATGCCTGAGTACTCAGGAATATGAAGTATTGTGTCATTGCTGACTTTTTGGTAATCAAACCTTCCCCACAATTCGAATTTTCCTGGCTGAAGATGAAATTCTGTATATAATTGTCTGAGATTGGTTGTTCCGGTAGATTGCTGTGGACGGGCAGTTTTATTAAAATAGATAAATTTATCCATCACTTGCCAGCGACCTCCAACTGTAAAACCTTTAAAGGTATATCCTCCATGAAAATTCACAAACTTTGAATTACTAAAGGAGTTCTCCCATCGAAAATGATTTGATTGATATCGAGCAGTGATCCAGGAAGGGCTTTGATTGATGACCTCTGTTCTGAAGAACAGATTCCCTAGATTTTTGTCTGAGGTGCCCAGAAACTGTCTGATTCCGGCTTCCAGATGGAGGTCCCCGGATCCATAGCCTCCGGTAACAATCATCGCTTTGCCATCAAGATATGAAGAACGAAGCAAACTGATTCTGATACCTCCAAAGGGACTTAACTGATGATAGACAGATTTTTTCAATGAATCAGCCTGAACGATATAGGCATGTTCCACACCTGCATAAATATAAAAGGGAACATCATCGTTGAACTTTTTATAACCTAAAGAACTCAGATAAAGCCTGTTTTTAACGGCTAGCTGGTAGGTGCTGTCGTATGTGTTGCTTGAGTCCAAAACGATGTCAAACGATTGGTAAAAGTCCGCCAGAGGGCTATCTTCGGTATATACCAGTTGATTCTTGTGGTAACTGAATGAATGTGTAACTCTTCCAAATTGAATCTTTCGGGGTTTAAAAGTACTGTCTGTAATTTTCTTTGGACTTGGACTGACGAAATTGAAATATTGCTCAAAACCAAAGCCAGATTCTTTCACCATATTCTGAGCATCCTGAAGTTGAATAGGAATTAGTCTGCGATCTGATTCAGAATTCGATTCAAAGTCATTATCATCCATAAGACCACCATTTTCGCCAATGCTGATCTTATTGTGGTAATAATTGGAAATTACCGCATATCGCTCGTTTTCCGTGCTATAACGACCAGTTATATATACTCTTGCATTTTGACTTTTATTGTTTTTATAAATACCGGGGGAATTATGAAGAGCGAATTCCAAGCCAAGGATAAAGCGTGGGAATAATTCACGGGTAAAACTAACATCAAACTGCTGTTCTTTATTTGCTCCCATGGTATAATAAAGCTCAGAAAAAGGCTGTACAGGAATTAAATAGCGGATATTGCTGTAGTTACGCAGAATATGTGCAAATGAATGGTTTTTTATATCATAACCACCGTTAAAATTGAATTCGGAAACCATACATTGCGAAGGTGATCCTATATTGCTCAGAGTTGAGTAGTTCTTCGTCTGTTTGTACAGTTCATCAAAATTAGTAACATGAAAATCAGAAGTATCAATACTGTGTAGTGGGCCAAGAAAGAGACTGTCAAGACTATTATGAAATGAAAGTATCAGGGTTGAATCTACTCGTTTTTTTTGAATGGAATCCGGAAGGGTAGTTGCCTCAACCCTGTTTGAAACGATCAAGGAAACCAATAGAAGTAGTAAATGAATGACCTTTCTTCCCATTCTTTATTTTTTGGTAAAAGTACAGATAATCCTTGTTAATGCAAGGCGGCATCGGATGGAAAGTAGACATTAATCAATAGAGAAAGGGTAGGGGGTAGAACCAAAAAACCCCCAAAACCGTATAGGCTGGGGGTTTTTGTTATAATTTGGCGACG
>CAZVKW010000088.1:0-12382 GCA_964627945.1 uncultured Lentimicrobiaceae bacterium | reverse complement strand
GGCAGATTATCAGAAAATTCATCAGCCTTGTTCATAAATCTTTTACGTGTTTCAGAGCCTTTATCCGGAGCAAGCAGGATTCCGGCAATGGCTCCGGTAACTGCTCCGATCAGCAATCCGAAAAGGAAAGTTTTTGTATTTGAGCCAGGTTTGTTCATGATTGATAATTATTTAAGTTTTCGTAAAGATAAATCCATTTACATTTGTTTAAGACAGTATAAACGAAAAAATATATGGGATTTCTTCATCAGTTGCAAAAACGCTGGGGTGTAAAGTCTGTTTTTCAGGTTGTTATGATCCTCCTCGTATTTACATGTACCGGGTTTTCAGTACTATATGTTGAAGAGTGGATTCTGGCGTTATTGGGAGTCCCAAAAGAAATTCCTGATTGGTTGCGTGTTTTGCTTTTCATCGTGATTACACTGCCCGTATATCAGATACTACTTCTTTTTTATGGATTCCTTTTTGGACAGTTTCGCTTCTTTTTTGCTTTCGAGAAACGCTTTTTTAGCAGGATTTTTGGTGGTAAGAAAAATAATCTTTCTTAAAATCCGACTTGCATCATGAATTTATATCCGAAATTTCTGTTTATCTCAGTATAGGCATTCGGACCGAATCGGTAAAATGTTCCGACACCCAGTTTCATGCCTGGTAAACGTAACAGATTGTTAATCAACAACCCTCCTTCATAAAAGCCCTTATTCAGGGTTTTAATATCAATTCCATAATGGGAAACCGATCGATTCAGATCGCCAATCGCGGCATTCAGTGCCAATGCGAATTCTGGTTTGAACTTTCCTTTTCTTACGATCAGTTTTCCGAAATCATGTGTGATAAAAATATTGAGGTAGCGGTCCGACAGGAATTCATTCATACGCATGGTGGCAAAGCTTCCGGGCGCAAATAAACTGAAACTACGGTATGAGGCAGGCGCATAAAATAGTTTTGTTGCAGGAATAATATCATTGGTAAGTCCACCTTGCAACTGGATATGTGTATTGCCGTAATATTTTGTTCGAAAGGTTTTATCGAACATGAATTCAAATTTATTGTATGACTTCGAATCATTGGAAATTTGTGCTTTACCGTTTGTATAAGTAAAGCAGATGACCGGAAAATCGGTGCCCAACGACAGAAGATTCCGATTGGTCTGCATGAATTTCTCCCTGAAAGCAAACCTTACTGCAAACCTGAATTCATCGAAAATAAATGTATTGGTTGAGGCCGGCTGACTGAGTTCATTGTAAAACTGGTAGCCGTATAATGCCTGCTGATCCTGATGCAGATAGCTGAACTCCCAACGGAAATGCTTCAACGCCCTGAATCCGAAACTGGCTTCTGCTGTTTTTGTGAAATCCATCCGGCTGACAAAGAAGCGCCTGAAATTGTCTTCGTTCCAAAGGAAATCATTCTGACCAACGAAATATGAGCCACCGCTTTCGATTACATCCTGACTGTATGCCATTCTGAAAACTGTCTGTGTGGGTTTGTGTATCTGAACCGACAAATCACCACCATATTTTAATGCTTTATCCTTGAACCCATAACCCCAGAAACCACCGACTTTAAATAAACGGGAAACTTTATCATTGGTTCTTAAGCCAATACCGGCACCAAAGCCTTCATATGAATTTATTCTCAGTAAACGATTGATCTCCAAATCTATATATCCTAGAGGAATTTTTCCTGTGAGCATGGTTTCAAAAGCTTTGGCCATTTTATCCAGGTTTTCGGCCTGCCCGACAGAATCCATAAATCGATATGTTTCGGAATCGCGGTTGCTGATTGAATCTATCCTGTATTGTTTCCAGTATTCTATTCCTTTTTCGGTGGCTCCGGGCATCACCTCAATGGCTGTTTCGTTGAAACGGCGTTGCACATTCGGGTCATTCACACGAATATCACGCAGATAACTTTTTCCGATTCCAACCATTGGATAGTGTTTATTTTCAGAAACAACTTGTGCTGAATTCAGAATAAGATCCGTATTCAACTGCACCGGAAACCAATGAATGCTATCCACTTTTTCGTATAACTGCTGGATTTTAATCGAAAAACCTTTTTCTTCACGCGAAGGTCCGGCGATTACGTTTTTTATTGCCCAATCTCCTGAATGAATGGTGATTACTCCCTCCAAACCATCGAAATTGGTATTGCGATATGGACGGTACGAAATGGTGAATAGCGTGTCATTTTCTTCTGTTATGATCTGATTTTCAAGGGTAAATAGATATTTATCAGTACTACCACGGCTGATGGGGTTGATGAATTTTTTATCCGTGATGATGATCATTTCGCTGTAGAAATCCGTCGATTGCAGCTGTGAAAGCAGAAATGTGAATATAGGATCTTTGAATCCCGAAATGCGTGTGGCAATTACCTTTTCATGGCTTTTATCCGGCGAACGGTAACTCCTTTCCGTCACAGTTTCGAGAATAAAGAAATCGCGGTCAGCAAGAAAATCGCGGAGTTTTCCGGGTTTAGAAGTATCAGCTCTGGTTGTATCCACAAAAATCACCTTGTTGGTGTCGATGGTCATCACCATTTTGTCGTAAGCTGTATAAGAAAACGACTCAAGTTTGCGTGGATTGTTCCGGTCACGGTTCTCAACAACAGCTTCAATAATGCGGTGTGCAGGATTAATTCCTGGTGTAACTACGATTTCGTTGAGCAGAATTGATCTTGCCTGTAGCCTGATATTTAATCGTTTATCTGTTTCTGGTGTATCAATTCGCAGGCTTTCATAACCAAGATAGGAAAACTGAACCGAAGTGATTTTTGTTTGAGTTTTTAATTCGAAACGCCCATCGATATCTGTTGTTCCACCAAATGTGCCTTCATTGATCGAAATATTCACAAAAGCCAGCGGAACACCTGTATTGGCGTCTGAAACAATGCCTTTAAGACTGGCATTTTGTCCATTTACATATGAAAGTGTAAACAGAATAAATATAAAAAATAAGAGGATTCCGCGGACTTGTTTCTTCGGCATAATGACAGATGGATTCAGATTAAACCGCGAAATAACCTTCGAGCTCTTTCAGTGTATCCTGCCCTGTCAGAATATCGTGAGCAAGTTTTCCCTCGTGCAGTACCACGATACGGTTACATATTTCTGTGATATGGTTCAGATCGTGACTTGAAATTAGAAATGTTGTGTTTTGCTCCTGTTGTTTGCGCTTTATTAGATTTTTCAAACGGATTTGGGTGCTGGGATCCAGACTGTTAAATGGTTCATCGAGCACAACGAGTTCAGGATTTCCCATCAAAGCGGCAGCAATCCCGATTTTCTGCTGGTTTCCCATCGACAAATCCCGGATAAGTTTCTTCTTTCCAATAACTTCTCCATTGAAAAAGTCTTCCATCTCATTGATAAACAATTGAATATCATCCTTTGTAAGACCTTTCACACGACCGGTAAAATCTAAAAACTCTTCCGGTTTCAGAAAATCGATCAGGAATCCCTGATCAAGAAATGACCCTGTGCCTGATTTCCATTGTGTTGAATTCGCAACATTTTTGCCGTTGATTTCGACACTTCCCGAATCAGGGCGGATGAGATCAAGAGCAAGTCGGAACAAAGTTGTTTTTCCTGCTCCATTGTTTCCTACAAGGCCGAAACTTGTTCCTTTTTCAATGCTGAGATCAAAGATGTTCAATACTTCTACTCCGCTATATTTCTTTGTAAGTTGTTGAATGTGAATCATATTTGTGATAATTTTTATGCATTAATATCTTTCTCTGAATCCTGTGGCCATGATGTATTTTCTTGCCTGTAGATTATTATATACTGCTTTTGCGAAGAACGAACGAAAAGCAAGCATGATTAATCCGACAAGCCCCAACGCTGCCCAGCCTGCTTCCGGACTCACAAACCATTTGAAAGGCAAATAAATAAGCAGAGGTCCGATGAAAAACGGAATAAGGAATAGCCAATGAGATGCCCCGACTCCCTGATAATTAAACGCGCTCCCTTTTTTCAAATTGATGGCTTTTTTGTTGTAGGTAGCTGAATAGAGCGCAACCGGAATCGAAATTCCGAGGTTAAACAGAAAACAGGCGGTATTGGCGTAAAAGATCTCTTTTCCAAATAAATAATACGGAATCGTAAGAATAAAAGAGACAATAACGAGCGTACTGGCTGTGGTAAACTTGGCTTTGATATAATCTCTGAAGTCAATTCCGGATGTCAATAAAAGATCAAAATAGCTCCCTTCGTTTGCAAAAGCATACTGCAAATAATTCACCATCATGATACCGGTCATAAAAACACCCACGAAAATCATCATGCCACTGTCTTTTGAATACTCTGGCTGTGTGTAAAAGATCAGTCCATAGGCAAGAAAAAGTGGCGAAAGTACCAGCATCGATTTTGTTCGTTTGTTTCGCAGATACATTTTTACATCAATATTGATGATCTCGCCAATAATTCCGAATTGTTTCAGATAACCAAGCTCACCATATTGTTTCTGCGACCGACTTGTATAGGATGATAAATCTTCAAGATAGAGGTTTTGCGACAAAAACCGATAATTGATTCCATAAACGATCAGGAACAATGCCATCGGAAATACCATAAATACCGGTCTGTTCACCATTCCCTGAATTAGACTGGCAATGAAAGTTGAATAACTGTACCATCCAAGATAATCACCCAAAGCCAGAATTCCGATAATAAGGAGAATTCCAATCACAAGTTTCAGACTGCCAACGAGTTGCTTTTTCAGATAAACAATGAAATAGTTCAGTGTCAGATCTAGTACCAGCATTGAGAGCAGCCAGAGAAGTGCAAGGCTGCTTCCATGATAAAATGCAATCTGAAAAAATGCAAATGGTGTGAAAAAGACGATCGAAATCAAAGTGAAGAAGTTAAGCGATCCTTTCGTCAGGATAAAATGCAGAACCATACTTTTCTTTACAGGAAGATGCAGGTAAGGGCCAACCTCTAGTACAGGCAATTGTTGCATCAGAAAGCGCATAACAAGCATAGAGGCAAAATACCAGGCAATTACCTTGTAAAATGCAAAAAGGGGCTCGGTTCCTTCAACGATTTCATGCCATTTGTCGGCGATAAAAATGGATGCAATCAACACTTCGGCAAAGAGAATGAAAAAAATAAAAGCCATGAAAATATTCAGCGCAAGGCTTCGCTGCCAGATTGTCGACCGAGTGGTTTGCCTCCACTGATGTTGGATAAAGTAACGTATCAGCATATATTATTTGGGTTAATGTTATATTGAAGAATCAAATAGTTTCGGGTTGGAAAGATGCCTTTTATGATCGCGTATGTTTTTCTTTTCCATATTTTTCTCAAAGGCTTTCGTAAGATCAACACCTGTTTGGTTAGCCAGGCAAATCAGAACAAACAGAATATCAGCCATTTCATCTGCCGGATCCAGTTCGTTTTCATTTCCTTTAAAAGATTGCTCTCCGTATTTCCGGGCCATGATGCGGGCCAGTTCGCCCACTTCTTCCATCAGCAGAGCAGTGTTGGTCAATTCGTTGAAATATCTTACACCAATAGTGCTGATCCATTGATCGACCTGTTTTTGTGCTTCTTCGAGGGTCATACGGGTGGTTTTGTTGTAACAAATGTAATAAGCAATTCAAATCAAACACGGATTTAAGACAATTTATGAATCAAAGTGATAGCAACTGAATTGGCTTGGGCCTGCATTTGGATTATCTTTACCAAAATTTTTCATATTGGATAATTCAGAACAGGTTTTTCTCGCCAAGACAGTCTCCGGACTTGAACCAGTGCTTGCTTCAGAACTCGAAGCTATCGGCGCCCAAAATATTCAGTTACTTACTCGAGCCGTTCAGTTTACCGGTGATACGGTATTGATGTACAAGGCAAATTATGTTTTGAGGACAGCCCTTCGGGTATTGAAAAAGATCAGTACCTTTAAAGTTGCCAATGAAACAGCGCTTTACGACCGGATGTATGCGTTTCCCTGGGAAAATTATTTTACTGAAAACCAGACTTTTGCAATTGATAGTGTAGTAGGAGGGAAGCTCTTTACACATTCCCTGTTTGTGTCGCAGAAAGCCAAGGATGGTCTTGTTGATCGCTTCCGGAATCGTACCGGAATCCGGCCATCGGTTGACATACAGCATCCTGACCTGCGAATAAATATTCATATTTACGAGGATGATTGTACACTTTCGCTTGATAGTTCAGGCGAATCACTCCACAAACGTGGTTACCGCATCGCTGTTGACAAAGCACCTCTGAACGAAGTGCTGGCTGCCGGGCTTATCCAGTTAAGTGGCTGGAAAGGTGATTGTCATTTTGTGGATGGAATGTGCGGCTCGGGTACTTTGCCTATTGAAGCTGCAATGTTTGCGATGAAAATTCCGGCTGGTTATTTCCGCGAAGATTATGGATTCATGCACTGGAACGACTTCGATCCGGCTGTCTGGAAAAAGATAACAAAGGAATATTCCGAACTGATTGGAGATTTCGATTTTGAAATTATTGGTTCTGACCGTTCAGCCAAAGCAATTTCCATTGCACGCGAAAATATTCAGAAAGCCCATCTGCAAAAAGATATTCAATTGCTGAACCGAAACTTTGAAAACCTTCAATTGCCTGAAGGAAACGGAATTCTGATGTTGAATCCGCCTTATGGCGAACGTTTGGAAGAAACCGACATCGTTGGTTTGTATAAGATGATCGGAGATGTTCTGAAACAGAATTTCAAAGGCTGGCAGGCCTGGGTGATCAGCAGCGATATTCCAGTATTGAAACTTATCGGACTGAAACCTTCCAAAAAGATTACAGTTTTTAATGGACCGCTGGAATGTCGGTTTTTTCGCTTCGATATTTTTGGAGGTTCCTATAAAGAGATGAAAGCCGCGAAAAACGACTAAATTTCTTCTTTGTGGTTTTTGTTGGAAAAACCTTATCACCATTTCTTTCATATTTGATCTAATTTATACATTATGAGTTACTTAAACTTATAATGATTTGTTGATTTTTAGTTCTAAAAGAGATTTATTCTAAATTAGAGTGGATGTTTTTTCGGCTATTCTTATTGTTTAAATTTGTTTTTCTGCTTTTTCGAAATAGATAGACTTAAAAACATATCCAACAACCAAACATTTCAAAATGAAAAGAAGCATTTTCCTACTCATTCTGCTTGCAGGATTGACCCTGAACAATTATGCCCAGAAAGCACCGATTAAATTCGGGAAACCGGATATGTCGGAATTACAAATGACTGTTTATGAGCCTGATACAAGTGCTGAAGCGGTTGTTTTATGTGAATATGGCTATTTTGATCCTAACTTGTTGAGATTTAGCCGCACGATTCGTGTGAAAATTCTGAAACCTGAAGGAACGCATTGGGCCGATTGGAAATTCAGATCAGGCTCGGAAACAAATGTAGAGGGCTTTGTATTTAATTTGGTTGATGGCCAGGTTGTGAAAGAAAAATTGAAGTCCGCTTCGGTATACCGTGAAAAAATCATTGATGATTTATTTCGCTATCGAATTGCATTTCCCAATGTAAAGGTTGGAACTGTTGTTGATATTGAGTACAGTGCTCCCGGTTTACCTGTTGAATTTTATTTTCAGTATGATATTCCGGTGAAATGGAGCGAACTTATTATATATGAGCACAATGCCATTCAGTTTTCAAAAAATTTCTTCGGTTTTGTTCCTTTAACGATAGCAACAGATACCCGCTGGGCTGTTGGGAATGTTCCGGCTTTCAAATCGGAGCCCTATATTAATTCGGAAAACAACTACAAAACGCATTTTGAATTTGATCTGAAGAGTGTAACATACTCAGGATTTAAATACCAGGCGTATGCAACAACCTGGGAAAATGTGAATAAACTTCTTCTTAACTATTCTGATTTTGGTGACGCAATTCAGGGAACAATGTTCCTGAATAGTGAGGCTGATAGAATTTTGGCTCTTCCATTATCACCAAAAAACCGAATGATTGAGGCTTTTAACAGCATCAAGCGACTGAAATGGGATGGTGTTGAGCAGCTTGGAATTTCCAATGCCGTGCTTGGAACAGCCTATAAAAACGGAACCGGCAATTCAAGTGATGTAAACCTTAGTTTATTGGTGTTGCTCCGCAAATTGAATATTGATGCTGAACCAGTGGCTCTAAGCAGCCGCTCAAATGGTTTGTTATCCGATTTCTTTCCTTCTTTGTATAAGCTTAATTATGCGATAGTTATAGCCTTTATCGATGGTAAATCCTATCTGTTGGATGCAACAGAGAAATATATGCCATATGATTTGCTTCCTGCAAGAGCGATGAATAGCAGAGGCAGGATTGTGGACAACGACAGGAACGAATGGGTGCCTCTTGTATGCGATAAAAAAGATAAATCAAATTTCTTCTATGATCTTACGCTTTCATCGGATTTAATCCTGACCGGCAAAATTAGTTCGGGATATACAGATTATGCTGCTTTGGAATTCCGGAAAGATTATTTCAATTATACAAGCGAGGAAGAATTTGTTGAAGAGTTTGAAAAATCAAATCCGGGTTTCAATATCACCTCAACCTCCATTCGTAATCTTGATAGCCTTAGTTTGCCTGTGAAATGTGAATACAATATTGAAATCTCGGATCAGGCTGAACAGGTTGGAGATGAAGTTCATTTGAGACTTTTCTTCGATCAGCAAATAACCGATAATCCTTTCAAACAGGATACACGTCTGTGTAACATTGATTTTAGTTATCCCTGGGAGCAGGCGATGACTGTGAAAATTGTGATTCCCGATAATATGACGGTAATTTCAGTTCCAAAACCTGCCCGTCTTTCACTTCCTGAAAATGGCGGGCAGATAACATACAACGCTGCAATGAGTGGGAATACAGTATCGATGACTTTCAAATGGGGAATTAATCGCTCCCGGTTCAATATCAATGAATACGCTTACCTCAAAGAGTTTTACAACCAGTTGATCGCCAAGCAGTCGGAACCGATCGTATTGAAAATGAAATAAGTATGAGTTACAAAACGATTGTATTTGCATTCATTGTTTGGTTAATTGGTTTGAGTGCGGGAGCTGCCGTAAAATATCCCATAAGCGATATTCCTGAAGCTTTGTTGAAGAATGCAGGTGCGGTAGTTCGAGAGGATCAGTATAATCTGGACATCAATTCGATACGTAGTTCCCGTTTGAGCCGGAAATATGTGGTTACCATCTTTAAACAAAATTTTATTGGTCTGAGTCGTCAGATTATTGGCTATGATAAGTTTCGGAAAATCAGGAATATTTCCTGTGTGGTTTATAATGCTGCAGGTGATAAGGTGAAAAGTCTGGCAAATGACAAAATTTTGGATGTTACTGCAATTTCTGGCTATTCTCTGTTCGAAGACAGTCGTGTAAAAGTTGTTGACCCTGATTACGCCCTTTTTCCATTTACAGTTGTGATTGAATGGGAAGAAGTGTACGAAGGATCACTTTCTTATCCTTCATGGGCGCCATATTCTGATTATCAGGTATCTGTGCAGCATTCAGGTCTGAAAGTAAAGCTTGAAACTACAATGAAACCGCTTCGTTATCTTGAAATGTATGGCGCTCCTGCCTGTGTAAAATCTTCAGCGGAACAAATGAATATTTATGAATGGAATCTGAATAATCTGCCTGCAATTAAAAGCGAACCTTATAGCGGCGGTATAGACGATTATACTCCTGCTGTGTATCTTGCTCCCGGTGATTTTACCATGGATAGCTACGATGGCAACAGCGAATCATGGGAGAATTTTGGTAAATGGAATCTTGATCTTCAAAAGGGAAGGGAAAACTTATCACCGGAAACTGTCAATAAGATCAAAGAACTGGTGAAAAACGAGACTTCAGAAAGAGAAAAGATTCGTTTGATATACAGATATATGCAGCAGAAAGTTCGGTATGTAAATCTGGCACTTGGCATCGGTGGCTGGCAACCTATGGATGCTGCCCGAACAGATCAGGTTTCGTATGGCGACTGCAAAGGATTGTCTTTTTATATGAAATCACTGCTGGATATTGTTGAAATTCCTTCTTTGTACACAATTGTTCGTGCAACATCCAATGCAAATCCAATATTCAGTGATTTCCCATCTAATCAGTTTAATCATATCATCCTTTGCGTGCCTAATGAAAACGATACAATCTGGCTCGAATGCACCAGTCAGCGTATACCTTTTGATTATCTCGGCTCTTTTACTGATGACCGGGATGCCTTGCTTGTTACAGAAAATGGCGGAAAACTTGTCCATACACCCGTTTATGGCCTGAATGACAACATTAGCAATACACGCATTGATGCGGTATTGGATACGGAAGGAAATATTTCTGCCTCAGTAAAAGCAAACCATCACGGTCTGTTTTATGATAATATGGATGATGTTATCGGAATGGATGAGCATGATCGGAAAGAGTTTCTGATGGAATCGATTTCGCTTCCTGGAATTGAACTAAAATCCTATTCCTATACTTCTGTTCCTGATCAACCTAATATAAATCAGCAGATTGCATTCGATGTACGAAAATATTCCAATGTGATCAACAAACAGATCATTCTACGTCCGAATATTTTGAACCGTGTTACAGAAGCACCAGAAACAGTCAGCAACCGTAAATCGAAACTGCAGCTTCGACGCGACTGGCAGGAAAACGACACCATTTCCATCAGTATTCCTGCAACAGCCAAAATTGGCTCATTGCCGAAAGATGTCGATCTGGTGAGTGATTTTGGAGAATATCACAACAGATTTATTCAGGATGGAAATAAATTATTGTATATCAGGACTTTGATACGGAAGAAAGGGATTTTTGAGCCGGAAAGATATGCTGAATTTGTTGCGTATATGGATAAGATCAGGAAGGCTGACGATATCAAACTCCCGGTGATTCTTGAATAATTACAACATTCCCTCATCAGCAAAGCTATAGAATGCGTTTTTTCCGATGATCAGATGGTCAAGCACTTTGATTTCAAGCATATCACCTGCTGCTGATAGTTTCTTGGTCAGACTTGAGTCCTGCGGGCTTGGACTCAATTGCCCGGATGGATGATTGTGGCATAGAATTACTCCGGATGCACGGCATTCAAGGGCCAGACTGAAAATCTTCTTTGGATCTGCCACTGTTCCAGAGACTCCGCCATCACTGATTTGTTTAATCTGTAAAATCTGATTTGCTCTGTCGAGAAACAGCACCCAGAACTGTTCATACGATTGATCCGCAACATGAGCGTACAGGCATTCAAAGGCATCGCGGCTCGATTTGATCTGTTTCAGTTCAAGAGCTTCACTTTGCCTGCGTCGTTTGCCCAGTTCAAGCGCAGCCACAATGCTGATGGCTTTTGCTTCACCTATACCGGAATACTGCATCAGATCATGCACGCTCATGCGTGAAAGTTCGATAAGGTTATCATGTTGATCTTTCAGAATGCGACGCGACAGATCGACTGCGGTTTCTTTTCTGTTGCCCGAATTGATCAGAATAGCGACCAGTTCTGCATCGCTGAGGGCACTTTTTCCTTTGTTTAATAGCTTTTCACGTGGCTTGTCATCTTCGGCCCATGATTTAATCGAATAATTCCTCTGGTAGTCCGGTTCCTGTGAAAGGTTGCTTTTCATATCAGATCGTTTTTTTCTTCGGTGAATCTCATCATGAAATGAAGATTCGACCGATAATTGGTAAAACGAAGATACAAAAAATGAAACAAAAAAAGCCCCTTCCATTTTACGGAAGAGGCTGTTTTCTATATTGTTAAAGCGCTTAGGCTAACTTAGCAGCGAATCTGGTGGTTTTTGATTTCAGATTGCTTGCTTTGTTCTTGTGAATGATGCTTCTTTTGGCAAGCTTGTCGATCATCGCGTGCAATTTAGGCAGCGTTGTGACGGCTTCTGTTTTTTCAGTCAGACTTCTGAATTTTTTCAACGCATTGCGCATGGTTTTGGCATAATAACGGTTGCGCAGTCTCTTTGCGTCGTTTTGACGGATTCTCTTGATTGACGATTTGTGGTTTGCCATTTGTGTATTTTCTTATAGATTCTCAAACAATTTCGGGCTGCAAAAGTACAAGTATTTTTCGGAATTCAAAAACATTTCTCTCATTTTTTTAGTTTTATACTTTCTTAGTGTGCAAGATTTTGAATCAACTTGAGATATTGTTTTTTATTTGATGGTTAAATATCATATTTAGAATATTTTACAATTATTGTTTGGACTTAAGACTTGGCATAAGTTAGATGCAATATTTTTTAATCCAATGAAATTCCCCGCCGCTGAGCGGCGGGAAATTAACCCAATAAAAGTTTAAATTAACCCAATAGGAATGAGTTACTCTTTCTATTTAAGTAATGGTTAAAATATAATGTCGTATTTATTACCAAAATTGTGTAATACATC